>JAHYYD010000021.1:0-2108 GCA_019425105.1 Actinomycetota bacterium | reverse complement strand
CCTTCTCTTCCGTGACCTCCTCGTCCAGGGTCGTGGCCGTCAGCCCCTCCTCGCCGACACCCAGATGCAGGGGCTCCCCGGCGCGCAGGGACGCCAGGGCAGCACGCAGCGGCTGGTTCACGTCCACGTTGGTCACGCCGACCGCGCAGTGGGTGGCGTCCAGGGCCGAGGCCTCCACGTCGAGCCGCGCGTACACGCCGCAGCAGACGCTAAAGGACTCGAAGCGCAGGCCCTCGGCTGTGCTGGTCACGACCGGGTCGAGCATCCCGATACGGGTCAGTCCTCCGCCGGGCGCGACGACCATGCCCGGCGGCACGTAGAAGCGGGTGCGTGCCACACGTGCGACCGCGAGTAGGCCGGCGGCCACCACGTCGGGACGCTCCATGAAGCCCGAGAAGAAATAGGGATGCGCGGCCTCCCCCTCGGGGGTCGAACCTCCCGATGTCGCCAGCGCAAGCCCCGCACCCTCATCCAGGCGCGAGGGGGCACCGTATCGGTAGGCCAGCTCGTAGTCCATGTCGCTCCTTCGCGTGATTGTGGCGTCAGGCTAACACAGGGCACCCACATCTGGAGTCGGCCTCGTGCACTCCCATATCCGCGCTGACAACACCCCTGGAATGACGCCACAAAGTCCACCTGATACAGCGAGGCGCCGCGACTGCCCCTGCAGCCGCGGCGCCCACGCACACAACAACGCTCAGTACGTCAGGAATCCCCAGCGGATCAGGTCACGCAGGGGTGCCTCGACCTCGGCGCGCACATCATCCGCGTCCACCGACGTGAGCATCGCGACGGCCGCCGCGATCTGCCCGACCGTCAGCTCGCCGTCCGAAGCGCCCACGACCGCCGACACGGCCGAGGACACCGGCACAGAACGGCCCATTCCCCCGCCCTGGTGCATGATGATCAGCTCCGGGTCGGGGCTGCCCGGCACGTAGTGGCGCTCCTCGCGCACGTCCGAGGCGCGCCTCAGCGCGGTGTCCCACAGCTCCGGGGCGCGCAGCGAGGCCAGCGCCCACGCGACGTCGCGCCCGCGCGGGGCGTGCCCATCGAGGGACAGGTCGTAGGCGCGAACCCCGCCCGAGGCGGCCTCGGCCTCGTCGAGCTTGCGCAGCGCCACAAAACCCATGCCGATCGCACCCGTGCCCGCGCGGCGGAAGTCGGCCAGCCACGAGGTGAAGGCCCGCTCGTAGTCGGCGCGGTCCATGAGCTGGCCGCCCGAGTCTCGGATCCACATGTCCACGTAGCGGGCAGGATCGAGGACATCGCGCTGGACGACCCACGCGTCCACCGGCAGGCCATCGAGCCACGAATCCACGCGCCACGACCACTGGGTGTCCGGGTTACGGTCGGCGGGGATCTCCCAGTTGGCGAGCATCTGCAGGGTGCCGCCCTCATTCATGCACTCGGGAGCGCCGCGCAGGACCGCGCGGATCAGGTTGTCACGGTCCATGCCGCCGTCGCGGTACTCGAGCAGCCCGGCCGCGCCGCGCACCGAATCCGGCGTGATCACGAAGGGCGGATTCGTGACGATCAGATCGAAGGTCTCACCCTCGACAGGTTCAAAGAGGGAGCCCTCGCGCACGTCGATCGTCGTCTCATTGAGGGCCGCGTTGAACTGGGTGATCGCGCACGCGCGCGCCGACAGGTCGGTCGCCACCACGCGGCCCGCGTGCGTGGCCAGGTAGAGGGCCTGGATGCCGCAGCCGCAACCCACATCGAGGGCCGAATCAACCTGCTCGCGCACCGTCATCTCCAGCAGGGTCAGGGTCGCGCCGCCGATGCCGAGCACGTGGTCGTCGGCCAGCGGCTTGCCGGTCTGCACCTCCCCCAGGTCCGAGACCACCCACCACTCGTGGTCGCCGCCCGGCAGCGAGGCCGCGTGGGGTCGCAGGTCGAAGAGGGCGCGCATCCACGGGTCCGCCTCGACCTCGGGTTCGGGCGATTCCTCGTCGGGGTTACGCATCGTCGGCAGGCTTGAGGCCTGCGGGGACAAGGCCTCCTCACACTCCTCCTTGGGTTCACGCTTGGGCGCACCGCCCGCACGGGGCATGACGAGCGCGGAGGCGGCCTCGGCCTCGTCGATGGTGGCCGCGAGGCCGAGGGAC
>JAHYYD010000209.1 GCA_019425105.1 Actinomycetota bacterium | reverse complement strand
GCCTCGTCGTTCCCGCACGCGCCATCACGCGCGATGTCACACCCGTTTTCGAACTCGTTCACGGATCCCACCCTAGCGGCACCGTAGAATGGAGGCATGACTGCCCTGACGCACAAACCCACTCCCCTGACCGATCTGCCACCCGTGAGCGCGTGGCTCTCCGACATGGATGGGGTCCTGGTCAAGGAGAATCGAGCGCTTCCGGGCGCGAACGAGTTCCTCGCCGCTCTTCGCGAGAAGAACATCCCCTTCCTGGTCCTCACCAACAACTCCGTGTTCACGAACCGTGACCTGTCCGCGCGCCTGGCGAACTCGGGCCTCGACATCCCGGAAGAGAACATCTGGACGTCCGCGAACGCCACGGCCGCGTTCCTGCACCAGCAATCCCCCGGCTCGACCGCGTACGTCATCGGCGAGGCCGGCCTGACCACCGCGATCCACTCCGCGGGCTACGTCATGACGGAGATCGATCCGGAGTTCGTGGTACTCGGCGAGGTGCGCTCCTACGATTTCCATGCGCTGACCCACGCGATTCGCCTCATCGAGGGCGGCGCGAAGTTCATCGCAACCAACCCCGACGTGTCGGGCCCCTCCGACGAGGGCACACTGCCCGCGTGCGGCGCCATCGCGGCGATGATCACGGCGGCGACCGGGAAGAAGCCCTACTTCGTCGGCAAGCCGAACCCCGTCATGATCCGCGCAGGTCTGAACAAGATTGGCGCGCACTCCGAAAGCGCCGCGATGGTCGGCGACCGCATGGACACGGACGTGCGCGCGGGCGTCGAGGCCGGCCTGCGCACCCACCTCGTCCTGTCGGGCTCTACCACCCGCGAGGACGTCAGCACATACCCGTTCCGCCCCTTCGGCATCCACGAGGGCATCGGCGATCTCATCGAGCTCGTCGAGGCGGCGCACTGACCCATACCGATCCGGAAGGAACACCCATGACCAACGATTCCCACAAGGCGCGCCTGGCTGCCCTCGTCCAGGAGCTGTCCGTCATCCACGAGAAGGTCATCCTGGCCTCGGGCCGCGAGTCCGACTTCTACGTCGACATGCGCCGTTCGACCCTGCACCACGAGGCGGCTCCCCTCATCGGCCACGTCATGCTGGACCTCCTGGAGGAGTCCGGTTTCTCGGTGGGCGAGGAGTACGTGGCCGTCGGCGGCCTGACGATGGGCGCGGATCCCGTCGCGACCGCGATGATGCACGCCGCCGCGTCGCGCGGCCTGGACCTGGACGCTTTCGTCGTGCGTAAGGCCGCGAAGGACCACGGCATGAAGCGCCGCATCGAGGGCCCGGACGTCGTCGGCAAGAACGTCGTCGTCCTTGAGGACACGTCCACGACCGGTGGTTCCCCGCTGGAGGCTGCGCTCGCCCTGCGCGAGGCCGGCGCGAACGTCGTCGCCGTCGCCGTGATCGTCGACCGTGCGACGGGCGCGAAGGAACGCATCGAGGCCGAGGGCTTCCCGTACTTCTACGCGCTGGGCCTGGAGGATATCGGCCTGGCCTGATTCTTTGCTCTCAGACGACGAGGCCGGGGCTGGGTTCTGTGCGAACCTGGCCCCGGCCTCGTTGTCGTCTGCGCGCCCTCACATGTGGGGGACGGAACGCATGGCGCGCGCGGTCACCCAGCGCGGGGCGAGCTTCATGGCGCCCATGGCGACCTTGTAGGGAATCGTCGGGGTGACCTGGACGCGGCCCGCGCGCACGGCGTCGAGGGCCTCCGTGACGACCTGTTCGGGGCTGGCCATCAGCCAGGAGGGGGTCGTGCGCATGTCGACGCCTGCCCGCTCGAAGAAGGGGGTGTCGACGGGGCCGGGGCACACGACGGTCGCCGTGATGCCGGAACCCTTAAGCTCGGCGGCGAGGCCCTCAGTGAAGGCGACGACCCAGGCCTTGTGCGCGGAATAGGTACCAGCTCCCGTGCGCGAGGCGACGGAGCCGACGTTGAGGATCGCGCCGCGTCCGCGCGAACGCATGGAGATGCCGGCGTGGTGGGTGAGCGTCATGACGGCGCGAACCATGACGTTCAGGCCGTTGATCTCGTTCTCGAGGCTGTTGTCCAGGAAGTCGGTTCCCAGGCCGAATCCGGCGTTGTTGACGAGGAGGTCGACGGGTGCCAGGTCCGGCTTGTCGCGGTCGTCGGGGCCTCCCACGTCCAAGCGCGCGGCGACGCGCGCGCAGCCCTCGTCGGTCGCCAGGTCAGCCGCGATTACCTCGGCGCGCACGCCCGCGACGTTGGCGAGCGAGTCCGCGAGCGCGCGCAGCGCATCCTCACGGCGCGCGATCAGCACCAGGTCGTGGCCCGCGGCGGCCAGCTGCCAACAGAATTCTTCACCAATGCCGGAGGTTGCTCCGGTGACTAGCGCTGTTCCCATGGGGGAAGTCTAGCGCCGCATCGTTTCGGCAGCACGAAGCCGGGGCGGGAACGCTCTCGCGTCCCGCCCCGGCTGGGTGCGTCATCGGGTGCGGATCAGGTATCCGGCTCCGCCGCCGGCGAGCGCTGCCGGGATGACGAGGAGGACGAGCCAGTAGGGGCTCCATCCGCCCGAGCGACCGGAGTCCGCAGCCGCGGCGACCGGCAGGGATGCGGCCGCGTTGGCCGTCCCATTGTCGGGCGCGGGTGCGCCACCGCTCTGCACGGGATCTCCACTCTGCGCGCCGCTCTGGGGTGCGGCTGACGGGCTTGCGGACGGGCTTGCGGACGGCGCGGGCACCGCCTTCGGTGCGCTCACGGGCACCGAGCTGGTCGCGCCGGTTGTCCCACTTGCCGCTCCGTTACTGCGAGCAGCGGGAGCGCCAGTCGCGCTGCCACCCGTGGCTGCGGGGCCCGACGTGCGAGTCGCGCCGGACGAGGCCGGGGTCCCAGCATTGTTTGACGGCGCGGGCACTGCGGGCACCCGTAGCGGACCACCGGAGGGGGCTGGTGCCGGGAAGGGCGTCGGCATGGGTGCCGGTGCGGGAGCCGGATCGGCACTCGGTGCGGGTGCAGGTGCCGGGTCTGCGGTCGGTTCGGGAGCCGGGTCCGTGGTCGGCGCGGGCGCGGGGTCCGCCGTCGGCTCGGGAGCCGGTGCAGGCGCAGGGTCGACGCTCGGCGCCGGAGCGGGATCCACAGTCGGCGCAGGTGCGGGATCTACGGTCGGAGCAGGTGCTGGCTCGGGTGTGGGCGCAGGTCCGGGTGACGGCGTCGGGACGGGCTCCTCGTCCACCGGCGCGGGCCGCTCGTCGCGATGGCCGGAGCGCACGATCACGGTGAAGGACTGGGGTTCGACGAGGCTGCGCTCGCCGCTGCGCGCGCCGACCTCGATGCGGTAGGTGCCCGGCGCACTGAAAACCCAGTTCCCGTGCATGTGCGTTGCTTCGGTCGTGTGGACGACGCCGTCGCCCTTACTCGAGTCGAAGTGGACCTTCGCGCTCGCGCCGAAGGTGCCTCCCTGGAAGAAGGCGACGCGCGCGCCCTCGGGGGCCTGCGCGAGGTGCAGCGTCAGGTCGGCGCCGTCGGGCAGGGTCGCGTAGTCGATGCCCTCGGTGGACAGGCCGGGCCACACGATGTCGCTGTTCTGAGTCTCCGGCAGCACGTAGGTAGCGGTTCCCACCGGTCCGAGCACGTCGTAGCTTGGATCCGACAGGGACGCGGGGCGCACGAAGCGCGCGTTGGGGGCCACCGCGAGGGTCGTGGAGCCGACCGTGCGCAGCACGGAGGTACGCGCATTCGTCAGGGAGTCATCCTTGACGGCCAGGCCGTAGGTCAGACCGTTCTCGCCGCTCGCCTGGGTGAGGCGCACGTCCAGGTGTCCGCGCGCGATCTCCACGGGGTCGCTCAGCAGGGACGAGGCCGGGT
>JAHYYD010000208.1 GCA_019425105.1 Actinomycetota bacterium | reverse complement strand
GACACCCTGTCGGTGCTCGACCAGCTGATGGCCGGTGCGATCGACGGCCAGGTCAGCTACCAGACGGCGGTGGCGCTGCTGGGGTACACGGACTCCGCGCTGCTCGATCAGTCCGTCGACGCCCTCGCGGGCGGTGACGGCGCCGCGGCCTTCCGCGTCGTCGAGCGCATGGTCGAGTCCGGCCACGATCCGCGTCGCTTCGTCGAGGACCTCCTCCAACGTCTGCGTGACCTCCTCATCATCGCGGTGGCCGGTGACGGCGCGCGCGACGTCCTGGCTGACACTCCGCAGGACCAGTTCGAGCGCATGCAGCGACAGGCGCAGAACTGGGGTCCGCACGGCCTGTCCCGCGCCGCCGACCTGACCGACGAGGCCCTGCGTGCCATGACGGGCGCGACGTCGCCTCGTCTGCAGCTTGAGCTCCTCGTCGGCCGCATCCTCGTGCCCGCCCCCGCGCCCGCCCAGGCCCCCGTGCAGGGCACGGTCGGCATGACCGGAGGGGGAGCGCCGCGCGAGGCTTCCGCGCCGTCGTCCGAGGCTTCCTCGGGCCGTTTCGGCGCCCGCGAGGCTCGCGAGGCCCTGGCCCGCAAGAAGCAGGAACGCGCCGAGGCCTCGGCCCCCACCGCGCCTGCATCGTCTGCTGCGCCCGCCCCGCAGGGTATGCCCGCGTGGGGGAGCAGCCCCGACTGGTCCGCTCAGAAGCCCGCCGCTCAGAAACCGGCTCCGGAGCAGAGCACCGCGCCCGCGCAGAGGTCCGCGCCCGTGCAGGGGTCTGCGCCCGTGCAGGCCGCGCCGCCCGAGGCCCCGCACCGCGAGGCCGTCGGGCAGCCTCGCGTCGAGGCCGCGCAGGGTCGCGCGCAGACCGAACCCCACCGTGAGGCCGAGCAGAGCCGCGCCGAGGCTCCCGCTCGCGAGATTGCGCCCGCGCAGGCCGATTCCCGTGCCGCTGCCCGCGCGCAGCAGCGCCCCGATTCTGCCGCGCCACAGCGTCCGGACACTAACGCTCGCGCTGAGGCCCCCGCTCGTGTCGAGGCCCCCGCCTCCGGCCGCGACGCCGACATGCTGCGCGGCCGCTGGAACGAGGTCGTCGAGCGCCTCTCCTCCATCAGCCGCGTCACGTGGTCCATGGTCGGCGGCAACGCGCAGCTGGGGGCCGTCGATGGCTCCCACGTGATCCTCCTCTTCCCGGTCGAGGCCATGGTCAACGCCTTCTCGCGCGGCCCCCGCGCGGCCGACGTCGAAAAGGCCATCAACGAGGTCACCGGCCTGAACGTCAGCGTGTCCGCGCAGGTCGGGCAGGCCTCGGGCGGCCCGGCGACGACCGGCCCGTCGGCGCAGGCCTCGCACCCCGGTGTCTCCCAGCGCCCCTCCCAGCGTCCGTCCCAGCCCGGAGGCTGGGTATCGGAGCCGCCCCCTTTTGATCAGGCCGCCGCGCAGGCGGCACCCGAACCCGAGCCGTGGCCCGAGGCCGCACCCGCCCCGCAGGCGCCCGTGCGCGCTTATGAAGAACACGTCGCGCAGGCGGCCCCCACGCCTGCTCCCGAGCCGGTTGACGCCGGCTGGCCGGAGCCCGCGCGTGCACCCGAGACCGCTCCCGAACCCGAACCCGAGGACGCCGGCTGGCCCGAGCCCGCGACGGTGACGCCGATCCGGCGTGAGCCCGTTGCTTCCGCGCCGACGTCGGCTTCTCAGGCACCCGTCCCGCAGCCCGACCCCGAGCGCCCCGCGCTGCCCGGGCGGGCGGCCCGAGCCCTCGCCGCCGCCTCCGCCGATGCGCCCGAGGGCGCTCCGGCCTCGTCCCCGAACGGCCGGGAGGCCCCGCGCAAGCACTCGTTCACGGTCTTCCGCTACCCGGGCGACCCGGAGCCGGGTGAGGAGAGTGCGCCAGAACCCGCGCAGCCCGCCCCGGCCACGTCCCCCGTCTTCGACGATGCCCCCATCGCGCCCGCCGCGCACACGCCGTCGACCCCGACGGGGTGGGGCGACCCGGTCGTCATCCCCGGGGGAGCATCCGTCAACTTCGACGACGGTGCCGACTCGTGGAACCCGCCCGAGCCGGCCGCCCCCGCTGACGCGGCATCGATCAGCGCGGCGCCGAGCGCCCCCGCGCTGGCCCCGGCCTGGCTGGCGGCGGCCCCCGAGCCCACGCATGCCCCGGATTCCGCGCCCGGATTCGGCAACTCGCAACCTCAGCGCGACGGCGCACAAGCGCCCGATGCGCCGCTGACCGGTCGCGCCGCCGCAGAGGCTGCCCTGCGCGAGAAGGCTCAGCGCGAGGCCGCCGTCGCCTCGACCCGCACCCACGCGGCCGACGACGACAGCGCCAGCATTGACGACGAAAACATTGAAAACTCGCAGACGATCGGCCTGGCAGCGGTCCTGGAGATCCTCGGCGGACGCGTCATCGAAGAGAAAATGACCGAGGGAGGATACTGACATGTACGACGGAGCCCTGGCCGACCTCATCGATCAGTTTGGGCAGCTGCCCGGCATCGGCCCGAAGTCCGCGCAGCGCATGGCCATGCACGTCCTGGACGCGGAGCCCGAGGATGTTGCACGCCTCGTCGACGCGATCAACGCCGTGCGCGGGCGCGTGCGCCACTGCGACATCTGCGGCAACCTCACGGAAGAGGACGAGTGCTCCATCTGCCGCGACGTGCGCCGCGACCCCAGCGCGATCTGCGTCGTCCAGGAGCCCAAGGACATCCAGGCGATCGAGGGCGCGCGCGTGTTCCGCGGGCGCTACCACGTCCTCGGCGGCGTCATCGACCCGATCCACGGGGTGGGGCCGGACCAGCTGAACATCGCCTCGCTCATGAGCCGCCTGGCCGACGGGACGGTCACCGAGGTCATCCTGGCGACCAACCCGAACGTCGAGGGCGAGGCGACGGCCGCCTACCTCGCGCGCATGCTCTCCACGATGGGCGTCGAAACTTCGCGCCTGGCGATGGGCCTGCCCATGGGCGGCGACCTGGAGTACGCGGACTCGGTGACGCTGGGCCGCGCGCTCGAGGGGCGCCGCCGCCTCTAGGGGAGCCGCCTCTGAGCCGTCATTGACGAGGCCCGGGCCGCCTCGCGCTCTCAACGCGCAGGCGGGTGCTGACTCGTGTTGTGTTCGCGCGGGTGGGCGTGCATCTGTGCCGGTGCCCTCTGCGGCTGCGACCTGCGGCGTTTGTCGCCTCGTGGGCCGCGCGTCCCGCTGTCCGTGACGCACGTGTGACACAATCGTAGGGACCGCGCTGCGAGAAGACGAGGAGGCCATGATGGCGACCCAGGCGAGTTCAGGCGCGCCCCGAGTGCTGGTTGTTGATGACGAGGCGATGCTGGCGGACTTGCTGTCGCAGGCGCTGCGCCACGAGGGCTGGGAGACGGCTACGGCGAAGGATGGGTTGGACGCGCTGGCGAAGGCGTCGAGCTTCCACCCGGACGTCGTGATCCTCGATGTGCAGATGCCGCGCATGGATGGCCTCGAGGCGCTGGAGCGCCTGCGCGCTCGTGACCCGGAGCTGCCGGTCCTCTTCCTCACCGCACGCGACGCGGTCGCGGACCGCGTGCAGGGCTTGCGCGCGGGAGCCGACGACTACGTGACGAAGCCTTTCGATCTGGACGAGGTGGCGGCCCGCGTGGAGGCGCTGCTGCGCCGCGCGGGACGCACCCAGCAGGCGGCGTCGACGGTGCTGCAGGTCGCGGATCTGACCCTCGATATGGATTCTCACGATGTGCGTCGTGGCGGGGAAGAAATCACGTTAACGAACACTGAGTTCGAATTGCTTCGGTATCTCATGGAAAACGTTGGAATCGTGCTGTCGAAGCAAAAGATTCTGGACGCCGTGTGGAGCTACGATTTCGGTGGCCAGGTGAACGTTGTCG
>JAHYYD010000207.1 GCA_019425105.1 Actinomycetota bacterium | reverse complement strand
CCTTGAAGCCGGAGGAGACGACAGCGTCGTCGAGGAAGTGCTCGAGGTCCACGCCCGAGACCGCCATGACGTCGGCCTGCGCAAGCGCCGATGTCTGCGCCGGGGTCATCTCATGCTCGTGCGCGGAAGCGTTGGGGGCGAGCAGGCAGGTCAGGCTCATGGTGAGGGCAGCGCCGTCCTTCTGCGCGCCGACGTGGCTGCTCTTTCCGGCGGCGTCGGTCTTGTCGAGGGAAATATCGGCGGACCGCGCCGCGATCTGAGTGACGTAGTCGCAGATCTGGGTGGTCGTGGCGACCACGCTAAGGCCGTGGGCCGAGGAGGAGGGCGCGCACGCAGCCAGCGAGGCGGTCACCAGGGCCAGCCCAGCGGCGGCTGCTACGCCGCGCGTCGTCGAAGAAAACATTATTGCTCCTGCGTAATTTTCGGGTACACGAAATTATAGCCACAAGCGAGAACAATTCTCAAGAGGCTTTCGCCGCACATCCTCCCCGGGCGCGAGAGCGAATGTGCACCGCAGTTTTTGTGCCGCGACGAGGCCGCTAGACTCGGATGCGATGAATACTGCTAACGCACACAACGACAGGATCGACGAGACCTCGGACCCCCTCGAGTTCGAGACGACGACCGAGGCCTCCGCCGAGAAACCGCACTCCGAGGCCCCTGACGCCGACTCGACGACCCCGCCCACTTCCGGCAGCCCCCTTCCCCCACACCATCCGCGATGGTCGGATCGCCTGACCACCCCGGCGGCCGGATGGGTCGCCACCGCGATCGCGACGATCCTCGCGGCCGCCATTAGGCTCCCCGGCCTCGATAATGTCCGAACGCTCATCTTCGACGAGACCTACTACGTGAAGGACGCCTGGTCCCTTCTCACGCTCGGGTACGAGGGCACGTGGGCCAAGGACGTCGACGCGGCATTCGCCACCGGCGACGTCTCCGGCCTATCCACGGTGGGTGGCTACCCGGTGCACCCGCCCACAGGGAAGTGGCTGATCGCGCTGGGCATGAAGATTTTCGGCCAGTCAGACCCCGTCGGTTGGCGCATCGCTGCGGCCATCTGCGGCATCATCACCGTCTTCCTGCTATGCCGACTCGCCCAGAACCTCTTCCACTCACCGGCGCTCACTCTTCTGGCCGGCCTCTTCCTGGCGACCGACGGCATGGCGATCGTCATGAGCCGCACATCCATCCTCGACGGCTTCCTCACGATGTTCGCCCTGGCCGCGTTCCTGTGCGTCGTCAAGGACCAGGAGACGTCCCGGCCGCGACTATTGGCCAAGCTACGCGAATGGGACGGCCTGGGCGCGCCGAGGCAGGGGTGGCCAAGCCTGCGCGCCTACCTCACCCGCCAGGACCGACGCCCCTTCGCGATCGGCCCGAATGCGGGCAACCGCCCATGGCTGCTCGCCACAGGAGTCCTGGCAGGCCTCGCCTCCTCCGTGAAGTGGTCGGGCATCTACGCCCTCGCCTTCCTCGGCCTATTCGTCGCACTCCGGGAAGTCACCTGCCGCTGGCGCGCCGGTCACCCCTCCCCCATCCGCGGTGCCCTCCTCGCCGATATCTGGTGGGCATTCATCCTCATGGTCCCCACAGCGATCCTGACATACATCGCCTCGTGGTTCGGGTGGTTTGCTCACCCCGCCGCGCACGGGCATGGTCGATCAGGAATCCCCGGCTTTGTGGGCTCGCTCGCAGACCTGTGGCTCTACCACAAGGAAATGTGGACATTCCATAACGGGCTGAGCACCCCGCACACCTACCAGTCCAACCCCTACACGTGGCTCGCGCAGTACCGTGCGACCTCCTTCCACTGGGCGAACGGACCGGAAGTCACGGGATGCGCGTCGGGGAAGTGCGCGACCGACGTCGTTGCGCTCGGCAATCCGCTCCTGTGGTGGATCGGGATCGGCGCGCTCATCATCGTCCTCTGGGCAACGGTCCGTTACCGCAACTGGCGCACCGGCGTTATCACGCTGGGCTACATCGCCCTGTACGTTCCCTGGCTCGCCTACGCACACCGCACGATCTTCACGTTCTACACCGTAGCCTTCGCGCCTTTCGTGGCACTCGCCGTCGCCTGGCTCATCGCCGTACTTGCGGGGTGGGTCACCGCCGACGGCCAGCCCCTCACTGCCCCTCTCCCGCGCCGCGCCGAGCTAACCGGCTGGGTCCTCGCGGCGGTCCTGACAGTCGCGATCCTCGCGTGCGCGGCGTACTTTATGCCCCTCTGGCGCGCGGACATCATGGACTACAGCTTCTGGCGCGCACACATGTGGCTCCCCTCGTGGATCTAGTGACGCGCCAGTGACGCCGTCAAGAAAAAGGGTGGGTCCCGGCTTGGTAGCCGGGACCCACCCTTTCATCCTGAACGCCACCCCATCGCGGCCACGCATTCAACCACTCACGCCACAGAGCGACGCCAGCAAGCCGACACCGCGTCACACCGTGGGAAGATGCTCAGGAAGCCTTCTCAGGCGAGCGATACGAGGAGCTCGCGGATCTGAGCGTTCAGATCGTCGGAGGGCCGGAAAACGCCGTCCTGGAAGTCAGAACCGAGGTTGATGCCAACCTGCTGGTCGCGAACGTCAGCGCCAAAGGTCGACAGGATCTCGCGCAGATGCTCGAGGGGCTTGACAGCGCCGTACCACGAGTAACCGACGAGTCCAACAGCCTTCTCCTTCAGCGTGGCCGGGGGCAGGTAGTCGATAGCGTTCTTGAGAACCGCGGACACCGAATGGTTGTACTCAGGGGTCACGAAAAGAACGGCGTCGTTCGCCGCGATGTTCGTGCGCAGACGAACAGCCTCGGGCAGCACGGGGGCCTGCATCGACGGGGGCATCTCCTCCGCGAAAAGCGGCAGCTGGTAGTCACGCAGATCCAAGAAGACGGTGGAGACGCCGTCGGCCTGACGCGCCTGCTCCTCAATCCAACGAACGACCTGCTCACCGGCGCGGCCGGGACGCACGGAGCCAAGAACGATAGCAACGGAAGCCATCTCGTTTCCTTTCCGAATATTATTGAAACATCAACTAGTCTAGATCACTGCAAAGTTCGACTCAAGAACAATAGCTATCGTTTAGGACACAAGTCCCATGAAACATAACGGACCCTCACAACCTTCCCAATAAGGACGATCTACTACGTCGGCGCGGTGCTGAGCCTTTGTAGCAGCACGGCGCTGTACCCTTACCGGGCTATACCATTGCGGCGCAACGTCAACGCACCGCACGGGTAAGGTGACGAGAGCTAAGTCAGCCGATCAGACACGGGAGCACCATGCGGGAGACTCCCAGCAGCAGGCGCAAACAGTCAGCTGACCAGGCCTGGGAGCACGAGGCGGGACACTACTAGTACAAGGCGCCGACACACATCCGGATAGCCTACGAACATCCGGATAGGTTATGAACATCCGGATAGGTTAATAACCTATCCGGATGCGCCGTTCCTATCCGCATGCCCCGTTCCTATCCGCATGCCCCGTTCCTATCCGCATGCCCCGTTCCTATCCAGATGCAATGCCAGGCGTTGTCTTACGCCCGGCTCACGCTACCTCCCGAACGAAAGGACCGCTGGCGTCGCCGCTACTCACGCCCCCTACGGGCCGCCGTTCGGATTGGTAGCGGGATCCGGATAGGTTGATGAACTATCCGCGCGCCTTTATGCCTGCGTGGGGTCGTATGCTCAGCGACGGGTCGGTGTTGCGGCTGGTGGTGGTTGCCGCTCGGTGATCATTCCTGTGTTGTGCGTAGGGGTGTTTGTGTCCCTGTTATCGTCCCTCGGGGGCGTGTACGACGAAGCGGCCAGAAACCCTGGGGTTTCTGGCCGCTTCTAAGGTGTGTTGTGGCGGTGTCCTACTCTCCCACAACCTGGCGGTTGCAGTACCAT
>JAHYYD010000206.1 GCA_019425105.1 Actinomycetota bacterium | reverse complement strand
GTCGAATCGTAGGTGGGGCGCGGGGTCAGGCCGAGGCCGCAGACCTGCGTGCCGGGGGTGGGGTTCTGGACGGCGACGGCGTGAGGATATTCGTCGAGGCCGCCCTTCCACTTGGTGGTCCAGAAGGTCTTGGTCGCGTCGGTGCGGGCCGTGTCGTCGTCGACGAGGGCGGCGATGGTGCCGTTGGGGGCGCTTTCGCCGACCTTCTCTTCGGAGGTCGCCCACAGGACGGTTGGGTGATACGGGGTGTCGGTGGCGGCAACGGCCGCGGTCGGCGCGAGGCCAAGCATGGTGGCCGCAAGAATCGGGGCTGAGAGCGCACCGATGATGGGTCTAGTCCCCATGAGTTTAACTCCTTCGTCAGTATGGGGGTGATGGCAGGGATAGGCCGTTAGACAGCCAATAATAAACAATCCCTAACACGTGTTAGTTTTTTGTGAAAAAACCTCCTTTTAGGTAGAGAAGATCCCCGCGGGTGCGAGAAGCACCCGCGGGGAGAGAAATCAGAACTTCAGACCGCCGTCTTCGATGCCGCGGAAGAAGAACTTCTGACTGAAGGCGAAGACCAGGACAACGGGGATCATCGCAACGACAGCGCCGGCCAGCACCAGCTGGTAGGTCACGCCCTGCGGCGAGTTCTGGATGGCCGTCAGCGTCAGCATCAGCGTCTGCTTATTCGGATCCGGCAGCATGAGCAGCGGGAAGATGAAGTCGGACCAGGCCCCGATAAAGGACGTCAGGCCGACGACCGTCAGGGTGCCGCGCACCTGGGGCAGGAAGATCGACCAGAAGCGACGCAGCTCGCCCGCGCCGTCGATGAGGGCCGCATCCTCGATCTCGTCGGGGATACCCATGAAGGCTGCGCGCATCATGAGAATCTGGAACGGGCCGATCATGGCGACCATCCACACGCCGGGAAGCGTGTTGTACAGGTCCAGCTGCACCATCATCTTGAACAGCGAGAGCATGATCGACTCGAAGGGGAAGATCATGGCGGACAGGACCACGAAGTACATGATGTTGCGCCCGGTCCACCCGCGCCTCGACAGCATGTAGCCGCCGATGCACGACAGGACGACGTTCGAGGTGACCGTCAGGGTCGCGAGAATCGCGGAGTTCTTGATGGACAGGAGGATGTTCGTGCGTTCGAAGAGCACGTAGAAGGAGTCCAGTGACCAGTGCTGGGGCAGCATCGTCGCCCCTTGGCCGAAGACGGATTCGCCGGGAGCCTTGAATGCAGCCATGAGGGGCAGGACGAGGGGTCCGACCAGGATGAGGGCGACGACGACGAGGAGGACGTAGCGGGCAAACAGGGCCCCGCCACGCATCTGACGCGACGCGGTGTTGCGCCCCTGGCGTTCGAGGCGGCGCTCCTTGCGCCACTGCGCGAAGCGCTCGCCGAAGGAGGAGGGAGTGGTAGGCGTTGCGGTGCTCATGATTCTTCAGCCTTCCTCTGCAGGCTCTGCGAAGCGATGATGAAGCCGAAGGTGATGAGGAAGAGGCACACCGAGGCGGCGTCGCCCTGTCCCAGCGATCCGAAGGTCGGGTCCACGATTCGGTCTCGGATGTACATCGTCAGGGTCTTCGTGGGCGATGCGGAGCCGCCCAGCAGGTAGACCTCGGTAAAGATCTTCAGGCATCCGATCGTCGTCAGGGTGGCGACGAGGAACATCATGACCTTGACGCCGGGGACCGTGACGGTGAAGAAGCGGCGGATGGGTCCGGCACCGTCGAGTTCGGCAGCCTCGTACAGGGACTTATCCACGTTCGCGAGGGCCGACAAGTACAGGATCATGTAGTAGGGCAGGCCCTGCCACAGAGTGATGAGCATGGCGCAGAAGAGAATCAGCCACTGATTCGACAGGAATGGCACGGGGTCGAGGCCCCACGACGCCAGCAGGTTATTGATGGGACCGCGCTGGTCGAGGAGGTAGCGCCACGCGAGCGAGATGACGACCAACGAGGAGATGGCCGGCAGGTAGTAGAGGGCGCGGAAGAAGCCAATGCCGGGCACGTGCGACTTGACGAGGAGGGCCAGCAGCAGCGGCAGGAGCACCATGAGCGGGACGACGCACACCGCGTAGATGAGGGAGTTCGTCAGCGACTGCCAGAACTCGGGGTCTGACAGGACCGCGGCGAAGTTGTCGAGACCAACGAAGCGACCGATGCGCCCCATCGGCTTGGTCTTCGTGAATGACACGTAGACGGTCGTGATGAAGGGGTAGATGTAGAAGGAGATGACCGCGAGGACCGGGAGGGTCACCCACAGCCAGGGAACCCAGCCCGGGCGGAATCGGGCGGCACCATTGAGGGAGCGCACCTGCGCGCTCTTACGTGTCGGCATACCAAAGTCCTTTATGAGGGGTGCGTGGGGTCGTGAGCCGACGGCCCGACGCTGGGCGAGGAATGCGTCGGGGGCCGAGGCCAGGCCTCGGCCCCCGAGCGGTCAATCAGTCTCCGAGAGCCTTGAGCTTCTCGTTCATCTGATCCTGGGCGGTCTTGAGGGCGGTCTTGGGATCGACCTCACCGCGGATGGCCTTGTTGACGTTCTCGATGAGGGCGTCCTTCACGGCGCCGGTCGCGTAGAAGACGTCGGTGTAGGCCTCGGCGTCCTTGGCGGCCTTAGCGGCCTCCTCGTAGGCGGCCTTGAAGACCGGGTCGTCGGCGATCTCCGGCGGGTTGGCGACGAGCTTGTCGAGGGCGTCGGTGGCAGCCGGGAAGATGATGGCGCCGCCGTCGTGCGTCCAGGCGTACTCGTTCTCAGCGTTGGTGATCCACTCGGCGAACTTCATGGCCAGCGGGGCGTTCTGCGTGGTGACGGAGACGCCGATGTACTGGCCTTCGAAGACGGGCTTGATGCCGGGGTTGGTCGGGAACGGGCCGACGCCGGTGTTCTGGTAGACCGTCTCGTTGTTCTTCTTGACGGACTTGAGGAACGAGGCGTTGGGCGTACCGAAGGCGAGGTTGCCGTCGGTGTAGGCCTTGCCCGGGTCGGGCTCGCCGGTCAGGGAGTCCTTCGGGATGGCGCCGGAGGCGTAGAGCTCGGAGAGCTTGGTGACGTAGTTGATCGCAGCCTCGTTGTCGGCGAAGTCGAAGGCGGTCTTGTCGGCGTTAAGCAGGTTGACGCCCATGCCGTGCAGCTGAGCGATCATGTACCACTCGGGCGAGCCATAGATGCCGTAGTCACCCTGCCCGTCGGCACCGACCTTGGCGGCATCCTCGAACAGCTCATCCATGGTCTTGGGCGGCATGTTCTCATCGAGACCAGCGCGCTTGAAGACCTCCTTGTTGTAGGTGGTGATGTAGGGGCCGAAGTACCAGGGCAGAGCCGTGTGGTGGTCGTTGGCACCCAGGGCGGTGGAGTCCCAAATGGACTTCACGAACTTGTCGCCGATGCCGGGGGCCTTGACGTCGTAGTCCATGAGGAGGTTGGACTTGGACAGGGCGAGGATGGTGGAGGAGGGAACGTTGATGACGTCCGCCATCTTGCAGTTCGAGGCCTGAGCGGTGACGGTCTGGTCGAACTCGGCGCCGCCGCCCTGGTCGGTCCAGTTGATCGTCACGCCGGGGTTGGCGTCCTCGAATTCCTTGATCTTGGCCTTGAAGAAGTCGCCGAAGTCGTTCTGCAGACCCTGGGTCTGGAAGGTGATCTGGCCTTCGACCTTCGAGGTGTCGATCTTTGAGTCGTCAAGGTTGCCCGCGGGGATGTCGCACGCGACGTCGGGCTCAGGGATGGAACCGGCAGCGGTCGAACCGCCGCTCGAGGTGGTGGAGCCAGAGCCGCCGTCATTGCAGGCGGCCAGGCCGAGGGTGCTGAACATGGCGAGGGCGACGACGCCGGCAGCCATCTTCTTCTTCAACATGCGAAACCTCCGTTGGTCCGTTTTTGTTGGTCGATCGATGGGATCGAGTCACTAACTATCTCGTGTTAGTTGATG
>JAHYYD010000205.1:1746-4024 GCA_019425105.1 Actinomycetota bacterium | reverse complement strand
GAAGACCTTCTGGGCGCCCTCGGGGGTGCGGTCGAGGTCGGAGACGGCCTCGTCGGCGCTGGACTTGTCCCAGGCGTGCTGGGGGAGGAGGGCAACCTTGTTGATCTGGTTGTCAATGAACCAGGCCGGCGCGAACTTATCCTCGGTGGTGATAGAGAAGGTGTGCTCGTCGACGATCTTCAGCTCGGCACCGTCGGGGAAGAAGCCCTTCTTGTAGGAGGCCCACTCGTCCTTGTTGTTGGTGACGAGGTTCCACCAGAACTCAACGTCGCGGGTGGTGACGGGGGTGCCGTCGGACCACTTGGCGTCGTCGCGCAGCTTGATGGTGAAGGTCTTACCGTCTTCGGAGACCTCGGGAACCGTGCCCAGGGACTTGGGCAGGTTGATCTTGTAGGGGGTGTCGGAGGTGGACTTGTAGGCGAAGAGGGGGCGGTACATCGCCTGGATGAACTGTCCGTTTTCGCCCTGGGTGTAGCCCTTGGCGGAGACCGGGAAGATCCAGTTCGGGGTGCGCGAGGCCATCGTGACCTCGTTCTTTCCGGTTTCCGAGGTGGCCGCGCGGTTGCTGCCACCACAGGCGGACAGGCCCAGAGTGGCGACCATTGCGAGCGCCGCTCCGGTGGCGATCCACCGCTTCTTACTGAGATTCATGACTGCTCCAAATCAACGTTGATCGGGGGACACTGACGGGAGTCGGCCCTGCCAGATGGCATACATCATATGACAGTTTGTCGGCCGATGTTGCCACTATGACCAAAATTCGGAATGTTGCGAAAAAATAACGAAGAATTTTGTCGAAAGAAGTGCCACACTTTCTTCGATGAGGCATAATTGAGGTGTTCTCGATGATGAGCGCTGTGTAACGTTGGAGTTACCGCATATGTATTTGGAGGAGGTGTCATGGCCACGCATGACGTCGACGAGACCGTCCTGACACTGATCGGATCCGGTCAAGCGGATACGCGTCCCGCAATTGTCAAGCAAACCGGCCTCGCACCGTCAACGATTTCAGCGGCTGTGTCGCGTCTTGTTGAGGCGGGTAAAGTCGCTGAAGCGGATGAGTCCGTCTCGACCGGCGGGCGCAGGGCGCGCCGACTCGTTACTTCTGACGGAGTCGGCGCTCTTGCTCTCGTGGAACTGGGAGCGCACCACGGCCTCGTCGCCCTGACGGACTCCGCGCGCGGAGTCGGCGTGGCGAGCAGTCTCCTTATCGACATCGCGGAAGGTCCCCAGGCGGTACTGGACGCTGTCATGGAGGAAGTGTTCCGCCAGGAAGAAGCTGCCGGCGTGCGGGTCGGCGGCATTGCCCTAGCGGTTCCCGGTCCCGTGGACGCGGATCGCTCGCGCGTCATCCGTCCCGCCCGAATGCCCGGATGGGACGGAATCAACGTCGCCGAGGCCGTGACGGAGCAGTGCGGTCTGCCCGCCCTCATCGAAAACGACGCCCGCGCGGGAGCCGTCGGCGAATCCGTCTACCGGCGTCGGCTGGAGGGCGTTGCCCCCATCGACACGCTCATCTATATCAAGGCAGGCTCCGCTATCGGTGGTGCCTACCTCGTGGAGGGCGTGCCCCAGGTGGGCCAGGGTGGGCTGGCCGGGGATATCTCGCACATCCCCGTTGAGGCCGCCTCTGGTCGCCCCTGCAAGTGCGGTAACGTCGGCTGCCTCGAAACAATCGCGTCCGCCGACTCGATCCGCGCGGACCTGGCCGCCGCAGGCCTTGTCTATGAGAACAACGCACAGCTTCTCGCCGCCGCACGCGACGGTATTCCCGAAGTTGCGACGGCCATCCGCCAGGCGGGAACCCTTCTGGGCCACAGCGTCGCCCACCTCGTGTCCTTCCTGGCACCTCAGGGAGTCATCGTCGGAGGGGCCCTCTCCGCCGTCGACGCCTTCACCGCGGGAGTGCGCGCCGCACTCCACCAATCCTGCCTCCCCTCGATCATGGAACACCTCGTGATCGAATCGTCCCGATCAGGGCGCGAAGCCGCGCTCTGGGGGCTCTCCACACTTACCCCCTCGAAGATCTCAAAGGAGAATCGCTCATGACCAAGCCCCGCATCGCGGTTGCCGGCATTCACATCGAATCCTCGACGTTCACCCCCTACATCTCGACTGCCGACGACTTCATCGTCACGCGTGGCGAGGAACTGATGGACCGCTTCTACTGGCGCGATGAGGACTGGGCCACCCAGATCGAGTGGATCCCCGTCCTGCACTCGCGCGCCCTGCCCGGCGGCGTCGTCGAGCGCGGCGCCTACGACGCCTGGAAGGCCGA
>JAHYYD010000205.1:0-1646 GCA_019425105.1 Actinomycetota bacterium | reverse complement strand
GCGCCCTGCCCGGCGGCGTCGTCGAGCGCGGCGCCTACGACGCCTGGAAGGCCGAAATCCTCGAAGGGCTCGCCGCTGCCGGTCCCCTCGACGGCCTCTTCTTCGACATCCACGGTGCCATGAGTGTCCAGGGCATGGACGATGCGGAAGGGGACCTCATTAACGCCATCCGCGGCGTCATCGGCCCGGAGCCCATGGTCAGCGCCTCGATGGACCTGCACGGAAACGTCTCTCAGGACCTCTTCGACGGCTGCGACCTGCTCACCTGCTACCGCCTCGCACCCCACGAGGACGCTCTCGAGTCGCGTCGTCGCGCCGCCTACAACCTGGGCATGCGCCTCCTGAACGGGCAGCCCAAGCCCGTCAAGGCCCTCGTGCATGTCCCCGTCCTGCTGCCGGGTGAGAAGACCTCGACCCGCATCGAGCCCGCCAAGTCCCTGTACAAGATGATCGACCCCATCGAAGCGATGGACGGCATCCTGGATGCCGCGATCTGGATCGGCTTCGCGTGGGCGGACCAGCCGCGTTGCAAGGGCGCGGTCGTCGTGACCGGCGACGATGCGGAACTCGTCAAGGAGCAGGCCGAGCGTATTGGCCAGTACTTCTGGGATGTCCACGACCGCTTCGAGTTCGTCGCCCCCGTCGCCTCGATGGAAGAGTGCCTGGCCGCTGCCGAGGTGGGACCCAAGCCCTTCTTCATCTCTGACTCCGGCGACAACCCGGGTGCCGGCGGCGCCGACGACGTGACGGTTGTGCTCGCGGCCCTCCTCGCGTGGAAGCCCGTCCAGGAAGCGACGCTCGACGTCATCTACGCCTCGATCATCGACCCCGCCGCGGCCGCGGTCGCATGGGAGGCCGGCGTGGGTGCCGAGGTGGATCTCGAGGTCGGCGGACACATTGACACCCGCGAGCCCGGAACCCTGAGCGTGCACGCGACTGTCGAGGCCCTCGCCGACGACCCGATGGGCGGCCACACCGCGCTGCTGCGCACGGGTGGCCTGCGCTTCATCGTCACCACGAACCGCAACCAGTACACGATGTTCTGTCAGTTTGAGCTGCTCGGCGTGGACATCACGGCCGCCGACGTCGTCGTTGTCAAGATCGGTTACCTGGAGCCCGACTTGTACGAGACCCAGAAGGGCTGGCTCATGGCGCTGACTCCGGGTGGTGTCGATCAGGATCTCATCCGCCTCGGGCACCACAAGATCGACCGCCCGATGTTCCCCTTCGATCCCGACATGGCAGATCCTGATCTGCATGCACAGGTCGTCGAACCATGAGTGCCGTGAAGGATTCCCAGGGTCCGGTATTCGCCGGCATTGACATCGGCGGTACGTCCATCAAATGGATGATCGTCGACGAGGCGGGATCGATCCTCACGCAGGGCAACGAGCCCACCGATCGCGAGGCCGTGGCCGAGCAGGTGGGGCGCATCGGTGCTCGGCTTGCCAGCGACTACCCGGGACTGGTCGGCTTCGGCCTGATCTGCCCCGGCCTCGTCGACGAGGAGAGTGGGACCGTCGTGTATGCGGCCAACCTGGAGCTGCGCGGGGTCCAGTTGGCCCGCGCGGTCGAGGAAGCCACGGGAGTGCCCGCCGCGCTCATGCACGACGGGCGCGCCGCCGGCCTGGCCGAGGGGCTTCTCG
>JAHYYD010000204.1 GCA_019425105.1 Actinomycetota bacterium | reverse complement strand
GGTTGTGCGCATATGGATAGGTTGTGCGCATGCGGATAGCTTATTTTCCTATCCGTATCTTCGTAACCTATCCGTATCTTCATAACCTATCCGGATGTTCGTCACCTACCCGAGAACCGGAGGACTACTGCGTCATACCACTGGCGCGAGCAACCGCTAGTATTCCTGCCTTTGCTTCTTCCATCCGGATCCGATCCTCGGGGCTCAGCCTCTGGCTGATCGACATCGCAAGGGCGGGACGTTCTCTTGCGAAGATATCCGAGTTGTGAAGCTCTCGAACCCCGCCCCGTGAGTGGGAGAAGTATAGTTTTGACTCGATCGTCAGCTTCGAACGCGTCAAGTCCCCAAAAGCTGTCGGGACCCAGTTGAATGGACTGTCTTCGATGAGCTGATATTCGAAGACGCGCCTCACGGCCGCCGCTACCCAGTCAGCAAATTGAACGTTTGCGCTCAGCTTAGAATCAACATGCATCGTTGATTCGATGAGCCGTCGCATCTCACCGTGGTCTGGATCCGCTGTACGGTTAAAGATATGCGCATATGAGTTCTGCACTTGTACGACCCGTTCTTTTTCATTTTCGGTGTCCATGATGACAATCAGGTCTTCCCCCTGACTCTCCGCGTACGTGCAGAGCCTATTGAGGGCTTGATGGAGACAGCCCCACTTAAACTCAAGGAGTCCCTGCTTATGAAGCCGAGAGTCTTTCCCCCACCTTTCTTTGGCAGTGCCTAGCGGTTTTTCTTCCCCATAGAAGAACAGCCGCCCACCGCGGGCACAGAGGAAACGTACGAGTTCCCGAAAACCTTCGATTGGACGCCGATAGCTTACCCATGCCACCGGGGTGAAGATGTCAGAACCTTTCCTCTCCCAGGTACCAGCCGTCGCTTCAATCGGGATCAAATGGGCAAAAAGCCTCCGTTTCTTCTCAGTGAAGCACTGCGACATCGCGCGCACGTAGTTACTCGAGATCACAAAACCCGCATATCCAAAAGCTGGTGACCCGTTGTAATTCTTATGTGTTTTACTAACGAACGCTCCCGCCTCGGCAACTTCGTCGAGATAAGCAACCAGCATCTGGCCTCCTTTGGCTAGATAGACGGAAACCCACACCGCGAGGGCGTGGGTTTTCGATGTGGCACTCTGAGCACTAGCTCCGTTACCGATTCCAATAATACCGACACAGGCTGCTACTGTCCAGCAGTTCCTCAGAGTCTGCTCATGTCAGGCTAACCCCTCCCCCAGGCCAGCGGGATCGACGAGGGCGAGGGCGCGCGGGGCGCGAGCGATCCGCACGTGTTGCCCCCAGGTGAGGGTCAGGCGGTCTGACTCCATGCCGTCGCCGAAGAGCACGAGGGATTCGGAGCCAACGACGAGGCTGAGATCCTCACCGTCGTCCAGGAGGCCCTCGGTGTGCTCGACTCCGGTGTAGGGCGAGGGCCACGCCTCGCGCACGAACCACGCGAGCGAGCGGGAGGTCGGCGCGGGCAGCTCCCCCATGTGTCGGCCTCGCTTAAGGGAGGCACCCCACCCGGTCGCCCCGGTTCCGGTGGAGACGACGACACCGGAGGAGGATTGGCGCTCGACGGATGAGCCCACGGACAGCTCGTAGCGGGCGCTCTGGTGACTGTGATGCCCGATAAAAACCTCGTTGAGGGCTGTGAGCGTGCGCGAGTCGTCGGCGCTCGCGCGCACCATCGTCAGCTGATCCACCCGCAGGTCCGCGCCCGCGTCGATGCGACCGAGGGCCGCGACCCCCTGGTCGGGCGTGCATCGCACGAGCACGCCTGCGTTGGACTGGGGCACCGAGTTGATGCCGACCACGGTCTGGTCGCCCGCGTACTTGGAGACGTTGGCGACCAGGCCGTCGGGCCCCACGACGACGATGACGTCCTCGGGGGCGAAGAGAAAACGCGAGAGGGAGTCGCGCTCCACGTCGGCGCTCGCCCACCCGTCCGGGATGCCTGCCCGCACGTGGGCCAGCGCGGACACGTGCGCCTCGTGAGCACATTCGACGGACTCGAGGGTGCGTCCACGCGAGCGCAGGACGAATTCGACCTGGCCGCGCGTGGAGTAGCGGTCCATGAGCTCGTCGAACTCGGTGGGGCGACGGACGATGACGGCGCGGCGACGCATGGTTACTTGCCTTCCTTCGCGTGACCGGTGAACGCCGAGACGAGGTCACTCAACACGTCGGCGGTAATGGTGATGTTTCCGAAGGACGGCATGTTCTTGGCCATTTCCTTCAGGGCGAGGGCGCGCGCCACTTCGGGGCCGGCCTCGGCGAGGGCCTGGATGTAGGCCGCGTCGTTGGCGATGCGTGCGCGGCCCGCGGTGTTCCAGTCGACCTCGTACGCCTTGGCTTTTTCAGTGATACGACGCGCTTCCGATTCGACGGCGATCGCGTCGGCGGCGGCCTTTTCCTCGGCCTCGCGACGAGCGTTGTGGCCTTCCTGATCGACCAGGTCGGCGCGCTTGCGGGCCAGGTCGAGCTTGGATTGCATCTCGTTTGCAGAAATCTGGGACTCGCGTTCGACCGCGAGCGCCCGGCGCTCGTAGAGGGCGCGGTCGGCCTCGGCCTGGAGTTGCTCGAGGAGAGGGGCGCGCAGGGAGGATTCGACGCCCTCGTCCGGGCGCAGGCTCAGCAGGCGCGCGTCGACGACGGCAACGCCGGTGGCGCGCAGCTGCTCGTTCGCCGCGAAAGCCTGGGTCAGCACGCGGCCGACCCGATCGAGGGATCCGGCGATGGCGTCGGTCAACATCATCTCCCCAATCGCCGAGGCCAGGGCGGAGAACGCGATGCGGGTGACGGTTTCGTCGATCTGCCACAGTCCCTGTGCGTCCGCCCCGGCCTCGCGCGGGTAGAGCCCGAAGTCGTAGTGAGCGGCGGCGGCCTCGGCGTCCTCGATGTGGTAGGTGATGGCCACCTGCGCGTTGATGTTTTGCTGGTCGGAGGTCGTCGCCTGGACGAGGAAGCTGTGAGCGCGGTTGGCGGTGGGGACTTCCGCGAGCGCGCAGCGTCCGGCTCGTAGCCAGAAGGACTGGCCGACGCCGGATCGGATGGTGCGTCCGGCGCGGATCTGGACGACGTGGTCGCTGGCTCCGCCCTGGTAGCGAATGAGGAAGGGGTGGTGGTGGAGGGTTCCCATGATGGCTCCTTGGTTGGGTGGCGAACCACTTGTTTATGTCAGACTGACAATAACCCAATATCGCATTTAATGTCAACTCGACGCAAATGGGGTAGGATGACACCATGACACAGCCCCTCACTGTTCCGATCGCGGTCGACATCGTCGCCCTGACGGTCATCGACCACACCCTTCACGCCCTCGTCGTGCGTCGCGGCATCGAGCCCTTCAAGGACCACCTGGCCCTGCCCGGCGGCTTCCTGCGCGAGGGTGAACAAACCGATGAGGCCGCAGCGCGCGAACTGGCGGAAGAAACCGGCATCACGCCCCCTGGCCACCTCGAACAGCTGTGTACCTACGGGCCGCAGGGACGAGACCCCCGAGGGCCGGTCCTCTCGGTTGCCTACCTCCTCCTCGCCCCATCTTTTGCGCCGGCCCGCGCGGGAGGCGACGCCTCGGGAGCGCTCTGGTGCCCCGTCGACGCCCTCCTTGCGCCCAATTCACCCCTCGCCTTCGACCACGCGAGCATCCTCGCGGACGGAGTCGAGCGCGCCCGCTCCAAGATCGAATACTCCCCCCTGGCCACGTCCTTCTGCGGCCCCGAATTCACGATCACACAGCTACGCACCACCTACGAGGCCATCTGGGGCTCGGCACTCGACCCGCGCAACTTCCACCGCAAAGCAACAAAGACAGCTTCCTTCATTGAGCCAACGGGCGGCACCGTGCGCGAAGGGGCAGGTCGCCCGGCTGCCCTCTACCGCCTCGTTCCCGGCGTCGACGACACCGCTTTCGTCCTCGATCCTCCCCTGCGCCGCCCGCCCGTCCCGGCCTCGTCACCGAAGAGCGCGAGCGCGCCGAGTACGCAAGAATAAGCCCAGTACCAAAGGAGAACTATGAACTTCC
>JAHYYD010000203.1 GCA_019425105.1 Actinomycetota bacterium | reverse complement strand
AGCGCAGGTGGGCGTAGCGCCCGCAGTGTTCCGCGTACCCGTGGGCGAGGAGGACCGTCCCGAAGGGGGCCTCCTGCGCTGTCCGTTCGAACGAGACGTGCATCAGGCGAAGAGCTCCTGCACGCGGGTGATGCCCTCGACGAGGTCGTCGTCGGACAGGGCGTAGGAGAAGCGCAGGAAGCCGGAGGGGCCGAAGGCCTCGCCCGGAACCGCCGCGACCTCGACCTCGTCGAGGATCAGGTCGGCGAGCTCGCCCGACGTGTTGGCCACGCGGCCGCGGATCTCGCGTCCGAGCAGGCGCTCGACGGAGGGGTAGACGTAGAACGCGCCCTTGGGGGTGGGAACGTCGAAGCCGTCGATCTGGCGTAGCATGTCAACGATCGTGCGGCGGCGACGGTCGAAGGCGACGCGCATCTCGTTCACGGCGTCCAGGGAGCCGGACACGGCGGCGCGCGCGGCCTCCTGCGCGATGTTGTTGACGTTGGAGGTCAGGTGCGACTGGAAGGACAGCGCGGCCTTGATGACGTCGGAGGGGCCGATCATCCAGCCCACTCGCCAGCCGGTCATCGCGTAGGTCTTGGCCACGCCGTTGAGGATGACGGCCTGGTTCGCCAGTTCGGGCACCAGCTTGACGATGTGCGCGGTCTGCGCGTCCTCGTACAGCAGGTGCTCGTAGATCTCATCCGAGATGACCCAGATGCCGTGCTCGAGGGCCCACTGGCCGATCGCGGTCAGCTCCTCGGGCGTGTAGACGCTGCCCGTCGGGTTGGACGGCGAGCACATGAGGAGGACCTTCGTGCGGTCGGTACGGGCGGCCTCAAGCTGCTCGACGGTCACCTTGTAGTCCTGGTCGGCACCCGCGAACACCTCGACGGGGGTCGCGCCGGCGAGCTTGACGACCTCGGGGTAGGTGGTCCAGTAGGGGGTCGGCAGGATGGCCTCGTCGCCGGGGCCCAGCAGCGCGGCGAAGGCCTGGAACACGGCCTGCTTGCCGCCGTTGGTGACGACGATGTCGGCGGGGGAGACCTCGTAGCCGGAGTCGCGCAGCGTCTTGGCGGCGATGGCCTCGCGCAGCGCCGGGAGGCCGGCGGCGGGCGTGTAGCGGTGCATCGCGGGGTTGCGGGCGGCCTTGACGGCGGCCTCGACAATGTAGTCGGGCGTGGCGAAATCGGGTTCGCCGGCGCCGAAGCCGATCACCGGGCGGCCGGCGGCCTTGAGGGCCTTGGCCTTCGCGTCCACGGCCAGGGTCGCGGACGGGGTGATGGCGTTGAAACGATCAGAGACACGGGTGCGAGGAGTATTGGTCACCCCTCCATGGTCCCACGTCGCGCGCGCGTGTGGCGGGGAGCGCACACGATGCGCGCGTGGGCTACCTCTCATTTACGAGGTCGGGGCTGGTATTTCGGGGCGCGCGACCTCTGGCTGTGGTTCTCGGGTGGACAAAGCGGCGCTTGATCCACTAATGTTCGTCAGGCAGGTTTTCCTGCGTAGGGCAGTGGCGCAATTGGTAGCGCACCGGTCTCCAAAACCGGCGGTTGTGGGTTCGAGTCCCGCCTGCCCTGCGGATTAGGCTGATCATTTCGTAGGAGGATTCCCATGGCCGATCGTGTTGCCTCGGACGCTGAATCCTCGCGCCGAGATCGCACTAAGAGCGCCGCTACCCGCAAGCGTGGTGACGCCGACAAGGAACAGAACAAGCGTCCCGGTTTCTTTGGTGGCATCTGGCTCTTCTTCAAGCAGGTCATCGACGAAATGAAGAAGGTGACCTATCCGACGGGATCCGAAACCTGGACGTACTTCGTCGTCGTCGTTGTGTTTGTCGCCGCAATCATGCTTTTCGCTGGCCTACTCGACTTCGGATTCGGTAAGCTAAGTGCATTGATCTTCGGCTGAGACCGACGAACCCGCCCGCAGGATACTGCAGGCGGGTTTCTTCTACGGTCCGGCCCCATTTGCAGGAGGGAAACGTCGTGAGCGACGAAAACTACACCGAGGAACAGGCTTTCGAGGAGCACCAGGAAGAGGTCCAGCAGGAGAGTGCCGAGGCGCTGGCCGACGGAGCCGCCCAGGAAGTCGTCGATGAGGTGGCCGAGGAGGTCGCCGAGAAGGAGACCGAATCGGACGACGAGGCCCCTGCCTCGGCCGAAGAGGAAGCGATCGCCAAGCTGCGCCGCAAGCTCTACATGTCTCCCGGCGACTGGTACGTCATCCACACCTACTCCGGCCACGAGCGCAAGGTGAAGGCGAACCTCGAGCAGCGCATCACCACGCAGAACATGGAAGACTACATCTTCGCCGTCGAGGTCCCGGACGAGTACGTCATGGAGTACCGCGGCACCACGAAGAAGCGCGTGCGTCACGTGCGCATCCCCGGCTACGCGATCGTCTGCATGGACTTCAACGAGGCCTCGTACCGTGTCGTCAAGGAGACCCCCGCCGTCACCGGCTTCGTGGGCGACCAGCACAACCCTGTCCCGCTCTCGATTGATGAGGTCGTCATGCTCCTGACGCCCAACGTCCTCGAGGAGGCCGCCGAGGCCGCCAAGGATCAGCCCGCACCCGTCCAGGTCGTCCAGACCCAGTTCGAGGTCGGCGAGATCGTCACCGTCACCGACGGACCTTTCGAGACCATGTCGGCCACGATCTCCGAGATCATGCCCGAGACCCAGAAGCTCAAGGTCCTCGTCACCATTTTCGAGCGCGAGACGCCGCTCGAGCTCGGCTTCGACCAGGTGGAGAAGCTCGAGCAGTGACATCACGCACCCGGACTTGGGATCAAGCCGGGAATCGCGTTATGATTCACTTTTGTGTGCGTAGGGCGCACTATGCCCGCTGAAACCCAGTGAGCAGTGCCCGACGCTCCGCCTGACCGGCACCCGTCGGTCAGAACTTCAGAAGAAAGACCCGCATTCATGGCACCGAAGAAGAAGGTCACCGGCCTGATCAAGCTTCAGATCGCAGCCGGCGCCGCTACCCCCGCACCGCCCGTCGGCCCCGCTCTGGGCCAGCACGGCGTGAACATCGTCGAGTTCACCAAGGCTTACAACGCGGCCACCGAGTCGCAGCGTGGAAACATCATCCCCGTTGAGATCACCGTCTACGAGGATCGTTCCTTCACGTTCGTCCTCAAGACGCCGCCCGCCGCTGAGCTCATCAAGAAGGCTGCTGGCATCCAGAAGGGTTCCGGCACCCCCAACACCGTCAAGGTTGGTTCGATCACGATGGATCAGGCTCGCGAAATCGGCCAGTCCAAGATGGCTGACCTCAACGCCAACGATGTCGAGGCTGCGGCCAAGATCATCGCCGGCACCGCCCGCTCCATGGGCATCACCGTCGAGGGCTGACCTCAACCAACCCCCCCGTGGTAGGGCAGGCGCTGCCCGACACCCACGACTGCAAGGAGAAGAAGCAGAATGACCAAGCGCTCCAAGAGCTACCGCGCAGCGGCCGAGAAGGTCCACGCGGACGTGCTGTACACCCCCTTCGAGGCCATGAAGCTGGCCAAGGAGACCACCGTCACCAAGTTCGACTCGACCGTTGAGGTCGTCTTCCGACTGGGTGTCGACCCCCGCCAGGCGGACCAGATGGTCCGTGGCACCGTTTCCCTGCCGCACGGCACCGGCAAGACCGCCCGGGTCTTGGTCTTCGCCGTTGGTCCGCGCGCTCAGGAAGCGATCGACGCAGGCGCCGACGAGGTCGGCGGCGACGAGCTCATCGAGAAGGTTGCCAAGGGCTACACCGACTTCGATGTCGCCGTTGCTACCCCCGACCTCATGGGCAAGGTTGGCCGCCTCGGCCGCGTCCTCGGCCCCCGTGGCCTCATGCCGAACCCCAAGACGGGCACCGTGACCATGGATGTCGCGAAGGCCGTCAAGGAGATCAAGGGTGGTCGTATCGAGTTCCGTGTCGACAAGCACGCCAACCTGGCGTTCATCGTCGGTAAGGCCTCCTTCACCGCCGAGCAGCTGACCGAGAACTACGCCGCCGTCCTGGACGAGGTGCTGCGTCTCAAGCCGACCTCCTCGAAGGGCCGCTACCTGCTCAAGGGTTCCGTCGCCACGACGATGGGCCCCGGCATCCC
>JAHYYD010000202.1 GCA_019425105.1 Actinomycetota bacterium | reverse complement strand
TAGTCCTTGCCTTCCATGCGGACCTTGCCGGCGGCCTTCGCGGCGGCCATGGAGCCGGCCTCGACCAGGTCATCGAAGGAGACGACCTCGGCCTTGATGAAGCCCTTTTCGAAGTCCGTGTGGATGACGCCAGCGGCCTTGGGGGCGGTGTCGCCCTTGTGGATCGTCCAGGCGCGCGCTTCCTTCTCACCGGCGGTGAGGTAGGTCTGCAGGCCCAGGGTGTCGAAGCCGACGCGGGCCAGCTTGTCCAGGCCGGACTCGTCCTGGCCGGATTCGGCGAGCATCTCGCGGGCGTCCTCGTCGTCGAGCTCGACCAGCTCGGCCTCGAACTGGGCGTCCAGGAAGATGGCCTCGGCGGGGGCTACGAGGGAGCGCAGTTCGTCCTTCATCTCCTCGTTGTCCATCTCGGCGGCGTCCATGTTGAACACGAAGATGAAGGGCTTGGAGGTCATGAGCTGGAAGGAACGCAGCGCGTCCTGGTCCAGCTTGGCGCCCTCGGGGCCGGACAGCAGCTCGCCGCGCTCCAGCAGCTCGAGAGCCGCTCGCGCGGTTTCGAGAACGATCGGCTCGGTCTTCTTGCCGCGCACCTCCTTTTCGAGGCGCGGAATCTGCTTCTCGATCGTCTGCATGTCGGCGAGGATCAGCTCGGTCTTGATGGTCTCAATGTCCGAGGCCGGGTCCACCTTGCCGTCGACGTGCACGACGTCGGGGTCGGAGAAGGCGCGCGTGACCTGGCAGATCGCGTCGGCCTCGCGGATGTTGGCCAGGAACTGGTTGCCCAGGCCCTCACCCTCGGAGGCGCCGCGCACGATGCCGGCGATGTCGACGAAGGACACGGTGGCGGGGATGATGCGCTGGGAGCCGAAGATCTCCGCGAGCGTGTTCAGACGCGGGTCGGGCAGGGGCACGACGCCGACGTTGGGCTCGATGGTCGCGAAGGGGTAGTTCGCGGCGAGCACGGTCGCACGGGTCAGGGCATTGAACAGGGTGGACTTGCCGACGTTGGGCAGTCCAGCGATACCGATAGTAAGAGACACGCCCCCATCCTATCGGAGCAGGCCCGGTGACGTTGCCCTACTTCGTGTGGTTTGGCCCGGCGACGCGGGGCGCGTGGGGGCGCGCGGGTGCCATGCCGGCGTTCTTGAGGTCGGCGCGCAGGTCGCGGGGCAGCGCGAAGGTCGTCGATTCGGTTTCGGTGCGGGCCACCTCGACGGTGGGGAATCCGCGCTCCTGCAGCCATTCAATGACGTCGCGCACGAGGATTTCGGGCACGGATGCGCCGGAGGTGAGGCCCACGGTCTGGGCCCCCTCGAACCAGGCCTCCTGGAGTTCGTCGGCTTTGTCGACGCGGTAGGCGGCGCCCGCCCCGGCCTCGAGCGCAACCTCGACGAGGCGCACGGAGTTCGAGGAGTTCGCCGATCCGACGACGACCATGACGTCCACCTGGGGCGCGATGAATTTCACGGCACCCTGGCGGTTCTGGGTGGCGTAGCAGATGTCGTCCGACGGCGGGTCGATGAGCTGCGGGAAGCGCTGGCGCAGGCGGTCCACGGTCTCGCGGGTCTCGTCGACGGAGAGCGTGGTCTGGGAGATCCACACGACGCGCGAGGGGTCGCGCACGACGACGCCCTCGACCTCGTCGGGGGTGCCCACGACCTGAATATGATCCGGGGCCTCGCCGAAGGTTCCCTCGACCTCCTCGTGGCCCTGGTGGCCCACCAGGATGATGTCGTAGTCTTCCTTCGCGAAGCGCACGGCCTCGCGGTGCACCTTGGTCACGAGCGGGCAGGTCGCGTCGATCGTGGCGAGGTGGCGGGTGGCGGCTGCGTCGTGGACGGCCGGGGAGACGCCGTGCGCGGAGAAGACGACGCGGGCCCCCTCGGGCACCTCGTCGGTCTCCTGGACGAAGATCGCGCCGCGCTTAGTCAGCGACTCGACGACGAACTTGTTGTGGACGATCTCCTTGCGCACGTACACGGGCGCGCCGTAGAGCTCGAGGGCCTTTTCGACGACGTCGACGGCGCGGTCCACACCGGCGCAGTATCCGCGGGGAGCCGCCAAGAGAATGCGGCCGCTGCCCTCGCCGTGGGAGGCGGGCAGGGGGGATTCGGCGCTGGCACGCAGGTCGACGTTTTCATTCATGCTTCCACACTAGCGCCCGGGGACGCGCTCGTGCGCGCGCTCGTGGCAATCCCACACGCTCCTCATCGACGAGGCCGGGGCTGCCCCCGCTCCCCGACTGCCCTGGGCGAGGGGCGGGCCCGGGCGCCCCCTCACGCTCACCCGACCGGGCAAGAGGGGCTGTCCACAGGGGAGTGGCGCGGCAGCGCGGCGGGGCTATTCGTGTGGCATGCTGAGTGGCGTGACATTGCCTCATTCCCCTGCTGCGCCGCCTCCGGGCGGCTCGCCCCAGCCTCGTCCGCCCGCCGCGAAGGCGGCTGATACGACGCGGGATAATCCGTGGCCGCTGCGCAGGCTGACGGAGAACATCAAGGTGTACGTGGACCGCATGAGCCCCCTGTGGGTGGAGGGCCAGGTCGTTGAGTACAAGGTGCGTCCGGGCGCGAAGATGCACTTTTTGACGCTGCGCGACCTGCAGACGGACACGTCGATGACGGTGACCGCGTGGGCGGGCGTCATGGATTCGACGCCGCTGACCGAGGGCGCGCGCGTGGTGACGCGTGTGAAGCCGGTGTTTTGGGAGCGCTCGGGTCGCTTGAATCTGCAGGCTGCGGAGATTCACTTGCAGGGCGTGGGCGATCTGCTGGCGCAGATTGAGGCGCTGCGCGCCCGCCTGGCGGCCGAGGGCTTGTTCTCGGATGCCCGCAAGAAGCCCCTCCCCTTCCTGCCGCGCACGATCGGCCTGATCTGCGGGCGCAACGCGAAGGCGAAGGACGACGTGGTCGTGAACGCGTCGGACCGTTGGCCGGCCGCGCGCTTCGAGATCCGCGAGGTCGCCGTGCAGGGCGATCACTGCGTGCCCGAGGTGGGCCGCGCGCTCCTCGAGCTGGACGCGATGGAGGACGTGGACGTCATCGTGATCGCACGCGGCGGCGGCGCGGTCGAGGATCTCCTTCCCTTTTCCGACGAGCGCCTTGTGCGCGCCGCCGCGGACGCCCGCACGCCCATCGTCTCCGCGATTGGCCACGAGGGCGATTCTCCCCTGCTGGACCTGGTCGCCGACTACCGGGCGTCGACCCCGACGGATGCGGCTCGCCGCATCGTCCCGGACCGCGCCCGCGAGCGCGACGGCATCTCTCAGGCGCTGACCCGCATGCGCGGGGCGCTGGGGGCACGCCTGGCGACGGAGCGCTCGAACCTGACGCTCATCGCGTCGCGCCCGGTGCTCCAGGGCCCGGAGGCGATCGTCGAGGGGCACCGCGTGGCCCTCGCGCAGAAGGTGAGCGCGCTGAGAGCGGCGATCGAGCGTCGACTCGCGTCGGAGCGCCAGCAGCTCACGCGTTCGCGCGCGACCCTGACGGCCCTGTCCCCGCAGGCGACGCTGGACCGCGGCTATGCGCTCCTAAAGACACCCTCGGGCGCCCTCATCACGTCCTCGGCGCAGATCAAGAAGGGTGATCTCATCGAGGGCATCCTGGCGTCGGGCCGCATGGTCGCCCAGGTTGTGGGCGCCACGAACCCCACTCCCGCCCCGAACACCCCCGAGGCAGACGCCTGACCCGCAGGACCCGTCCCGGCCTCGTCCCCAGACTTCTCACTCAAAGGAACACTGTTATGACCACGAACGACCAGCTCCCCGATCCCCAGTCCCTCGGTTACGAGGAGGCGCGCGACGAGCTCGTGCGCATCGTCCAAACCCTCGAAGGCGGGCAGGCGCCGCTCGAGGACACTCTCACGATGTGGGAACGCGGCGAAGCACTGGCAGCGCGCTGTTCCCAGATCTTGGACGGCGCCCAGACGCGTCTTTCTGAACGCACGATGACACCCGGCGCGGAAGCACGCTAATGTACATTCTGTAGATCCGCTCACACGCAGGTGAGGAGACACCATGACGGTGCAATCTGGCCCCCACATTCTCGCGATCGGCGAGGCGCTCATCGACGTCGTCATGACGTATGAGCAGCCCGACT
>JAHYYD010000201.1 GCA_019425105.1 Actinomycetota bacterium | reverse complement strand
ACAGGGAGGTACCGCCGATGACGGCTGCGGCGATGACGTTGAGCTCCATGCCCACACCCTCAGCGGGCTGGACAAGGCCGTTACGAGCCGAGTACAGGATGGCACCGATAGCCATGAACGCACCTGCGACCACGTAGATGATGATCTTCCACAGGCGGACGTTGACGCCGGACAGGCGCGTCGCTTCTTCGTTGGAGCCGATCGCCAGCGCGTAGCGGCCCAGCAGCGTCTTGTTCATGAGGAAGGTCGCCACGACCGTGAGGACCACGAAGATGATGACAGCGTTGGCAACGTAAGGGATGGGCATGCCGGAGGCAATGTACTTGTAGCCGGGGTTGGCGATGGAGATCGAGGCCTTGTCGGAGATGATCAGCGCCAGGCCTCGGGCGACCATCATCATCGCGAGCGTTGCGATGAAGGGCGGCAGGCCCAGGATCGACACGTTGAGGCCGTTGACCAGGCCGATCGCCATACCGACGAGCAGCGTCAGAACGAGGCCGAGGCCGAGCGGCAGGTTCATCTTGTCGCCCGCGAGGAAGACACCGGCCATAACGGCCACGAGGCTCAGGCCCGTACCGACGGAGAGGTCGATGCCCGACGTGGCAATCACGAATGTTGCGCCGAGCGCCATGACGCCCGTGTAGGCCGACTGAAGGACGATGCCCAGGTAGACCTCACGATTCACGAACGCAAAGTTGGGCACTGCAAAGCTAAAGAATGCCAGAACGACCAGCAGCGCCAGCGTCACGAGCAGCAGCTGCATGTTGTTCTTCATGAAGGTCTTGAAAGACGACGGCGTCTCCAGGCCCTTGTTATCGACGACGGCGGTGCTCACGCGTGTACTCCGTTCGCTTCTTCCTGGCCGACGGTGGCCAGTTCCATAATGTTTTCTTGGGTGGCTTCCTCATTGTCGAGGGTGCCAATGATTCGGCCGTGGGCCATGACGGCGATACGGTTCGCCAGACGCAGGACCTCGGGCAGCTCCGAGGAGATCACGATGATCGCCTTGCCCTGCTTCGCCAGCTCCTCGAGCAGCGTGTAGATCTCGGTGGTCGCCGTATCATTAAAAAAGCGGGTCGGCTCGTCGAAGATCAGGATGTCGGTGTCGCGCTCTAGCCACTTGGCCACGACGACCTTCTGCTGGTTGCCGCCGGAGAGGCTGCGAACCTCGACGTCGACGCTGGGGGTACGCGTGCGCAGCTTCTTCACGTAGTCCTGAGCAACCGCACGCAGCTTCTTGGTAGCAACGACCGACGCATTCGTGAAGTGGTCCATGGCGGCCATGCCCGTGTTGAAGGACAGGTCCTTGTCGAGGAGCAGGCCGTACTGCTTGCGGTCCTCGGACAGGTAGCCGATGCCGTTCTTGACCGCGTCCGTCGCGCCCTTGATCGAGACCTTCTTACCGTGGACGTAGATGTCGCCCTCGGTGTGGGGGTCAGCGCCGAACAGCGCACGGGCGACCTCGGTGCGGCCGGCGCCGACCAGGCCCGCGAAGCCGAAGATTTCGCCCTTCTTGACCTCGAAGGAGACGTCGTGGACGACCTTGACGGTCGAGAGGTGCTCGACGCGCAGGACGGCCTCGTCGGAGAGCGGCTTGGTCGTGGGGCGCGCGTCGGCGGGGACCTCGCGGCCAACCATCATCTTGACGACCTCGCTCATAGGCGTCGTGGCCGTGTCCACCGTGCCGATGTACTTGCCGTCGCGAAGGCCCGACAGGCGGTTGTTGAGCCCGGTGAGCTCGCGCATGCGGTGCGTGATGAAGACCAGGCCGGTCGTCTGGCACACGAAGTCGCGCACCAGCTCGAACAGGGACTCCGTCTCGGTCGTGGTCAGAGGAGCCGTGGGCTCGTCCATGACCAGGATCTTCGAATCGAAGGACAGCGCGCGCGCAATTTCCACCATCTGCAGGCGCGCAACCGGTAGGTCGCGGCAGTAGGCGGTGGGATCGATGTTCATGTTGAGGCGCTCGAAGAGCTCGCGCGCATCACGAACCATCTTGCGGTCGTCGACGTAGCCAAACTTGGACGTACCGGGTCGACCGATGTACAGGTTCTGGGCGACGGTCAGGTCAGGAACAATGTTGAGTTCCTGGTGGATGATCGACAGGCCGAGGTCACGTGCGTGCTCCGGCGACTGAATGTCGACCTTCTCTCCCTGCAGCCAGATCTCGCCGCCCGGGTCGGACTTGTGGATACCGGTGAGCACCTTCATGAGCGTGGACTTGCCCGCTCCGTTCTCACCGCAGAGACCCAAGACTTCACCGGGTCGAAGGTCGAGGTCCACGTCGGACAGCGCCTTCACGCCGGGGAACGTCTTTGAGATCCCCTTTAGCTCTAGTAAGTTCGTCACTTCTCACCCCTTGGGTACCAGTAACTTCTCTGTTTCTGGAGTTTTCTTCCCCGGCTTCGTTAACGCTAACGGTCACCGCTCCGGAGAATCGCCCTCTTCGGCGTCTTCTTTAGAGTAGAGCATCACAGGGGTCTACGCGACCGAAATCGAAAGACGCGTAACCAAATCGTAATCAAGGACCGTCGGGCTTTAGCCTGACAATTCCGCAGAATTCTGCAGATTTTCAATGACCGTTCGTGCGACAGCGTCAAGCCAGGCCTGCTCAACAACGCACTTGTCAAGATGCAATTTTCCTCGCTCTGGATCGTGAGGCATCCCCTCTTTCTCCCACTCAGAAATTCCCTCACCTCGTACAGTTGTTGGAAAAGTTCCGTGAACGTTCACGACACGCCACCACGGGACCCCACCACCCCAGTCATGCATGATCCGCCCCACAACGCGCGGACCGGTACCGACCGCCCGCGCAATCATGCCGTACGTCGCCGCACGCCCCACCGGGATTTCCTCCACGACCCTCAGGACAGCTTCAACGAGCTCCTCCCTCACAGCTCGATCATCCTCTCGACCGCCCAGAGCACCTCGCGTGGGTCGATCGGCACCACGGCGAGGTCCGTATCCGCCATAGGCCCAGGTTCATCTCCGAGCAGCCCTGATGACATCGGGTTCACAATCCTCCCATCGCCACCGGTGGCCGCACCCGGCTCGGCCACCACGCCGCCTCCCCTCCTCAGGGCACCCTGCTCGCCCGGGCGGCCACGGCCTCGTCGAGGAGCCTGTACATCCTCCGTATCACCCGCCTGCGGCAAGGCCGCACCCTCAGCTGCGGAAGGAGCCCACCGCGCGTCGGAGGACTCCCGGACGAACGCGTCGCCCACCTGGTACGTGACGCCAGCACAATCCAGGATGCGTAGATGCGCGTAGGGCGCTCTCCACATGTTCTCAGCGCGGCAAACCACGAAGGCAAACGCATGATAGTCCCCCGCACGCAACGCATCGGCGACGGGCGATCCCTCGGGCGCGACGCCAGAGATTCCGCGCAGGACGCGGAACGTGTTCCACAGGGGCCTCTCCCCCAGCTCCATCGCCTCGGCGGGCAGCCAGCGCAGGCCGTCCACTTTGCCCGTGCGCGGGCCGAGGCGCGTGAAGCCTCGGACGAACCCAACGATCTCGCTGGGGAGGATCTCATCAACCTTCACGACGCGCGTGCGATGCAGCTCCACGAGCGCACGATCCCTACTGATCCACACGCGCATGAGACGAGGCTTCTGTGCAGCCTTAGAGTGCAGCGCCCACACGTCGAGACGCATCGTCGCCCACGAGGCCGGGGCAAGCTCGCGCCTCGGCTGAAGCGCATCGGCGGGCGCGTCCAGCATCGCCAGGTAGCTGCGCTTATCAAGCATGACCTTTCCCAGCTGACTGTCGTGGAAGCGCCGAGGGAAAGACGCCCCCGATTCGGGGCTTCCCCAGATGCTCGCAGCCGTCACGAGACGGCCAGCGTCGCCACTCTCCCGGGGCCGATCCAGCCACTCCCGCCAACGATCCCCAAAAGCCGCATAGCGCTCTCGCATGCGCTTCTCACGCTCGATGGCGCTCTCCCTGGGAGCGACGGGCGCGCGCTTGCGCTTGCGCGGCCGCTTCACAAACTTGACGATCGCCTCGACGATCGTGGCCGCAACGAAGGCGATGATCAGAGTGTGGTAGACGTGATCGGGTTATAGGACATTTCGTGTTGCTGGGGTTAGTCCCAGGTGTTGTGGTAGGG
>JAHYYD010000200.1 GCA_019425105.1 Actinomycetota bacterium | reverse complement strand
AAATCCCGGGCAACTGGGAAGGTGACCTGATCATCGGCCAAGACGGGGCCAGCGCAAGCATCGAGCCTGGTTGAGCACACGACCTGCTACCTGATCATCGTGGCCTTGCCCCTGGGTCGGAAAGCCGATCAGATCCGGCGCGCTCACACGCCGCATCCAGGGCCTGCCCACAGGAACCCCCATCACCAGCCACCGACCCTACCTCGACGCCATCGCCTACAAGCCGGGCAACTGCCCCAGAGCCCCCTCGGCTACCCCACCCCCACCCAAACATTCAACAAACTCATTGCCACCACCCATTGACCCCGCCCGATGTACTTCTTATCGACAATGTGCATACTGGAAAACCACGAATCATACGCACGCCAGCGATTGGGGAACATCATGAGGAGAAGCCGGAGAGTTCTGGCTACGGGCGCCGGTTTGGCGCTAGTCGCTGCAGGTACCCTCACAATCTTTGTGCCTCGCAGCGCACAAGCCGATGCCGAGCCCTTCACCCTCTTACAATACGTCTCATCAACAAGCACGACTGTGTGCAATGCCACCCCTGTGATCACGACCTATCACGGTACCGTCATTGTGGACATTCCGGTCACGACGCTTCTGGCAGGCCACGAGGCCGAAATCCGCGCTGCGGCTGCACAGGGACTCTCCCCTCATGACTCCGGCAGCAATAACAACCCCGATATCACACTGACCGTGAGTGTCCCTGAGGCGGTCACGTTGGGGACGTCTCGCGCGAAATCTACCTCGTCACTGCTCGCCGACACCTCGTTCTCCCCCAACGATGACAACACACGGGTCACTGCGAACATCCAGCTCAAGGATCTGAGCTGGCAGCAGCTGCTCGATATCTACGATGCTGAGAAAGCCAACCCCGGCCAGCACACGATCAAGGTCCAGGTCCCCTATGCCGTTGGCACCACTGACCCCACGGAAGCTACTCGACTGGCCAGCGAACAGGTTACCGTGACAGGTACGTTCAACTTCTTCTCATCTCCGACCACCCCCGCTCAGGTTTTTAACTTCGACACGAAGACCCTGACGCTGGCGGAGTCGCCTACCGACTGCTTCGCGTCCGCACCGACCAGGACAACGCGCTGGGTTGATGAAGAAGACGGCCACGACTTGCAGCCCTCGAAGACCGGGCTGAACTTCTTCCAGCCCGCAGGAATTCCCGACTACGAATTCTCCACCTGGGAGCTCTCTTCGGATCGCTTGACGGGTATTTACAAGTACAAGAATGTTTTCGGCACCCTTCCGGTCAACGGTGATGACCCGACAATCGGCACCGATTTTAAGATCGGTACCGATGAGAACCCCCCAACTCAGAAGGAAGAGATCCACGCCGAGAATAAGAACTCGCTTCTGACCATTGAGAACGTCGTTCACCTGGACGACCTTCGCGGCGGACGCATTGCGGATCTACTCCAGAAATACGAGGAGACGCCCAACGCTTTCGACGATATTGCGCTGAAGAATGCTCACTTGGGCTTCACAACGCAGATCACTCTTCCTACGCAGCTGAAGTTTTCTGACCCCTCGGCCATCTCGGTAACCGGGCTTCCCCAGGGCTTCTCAGCGAAGACCGTGGCAGTTGACGGACAGACCGCAACCGTCACCGTTGACTTCGATAACCCCGATCAGATCACCACTATTGAAGCCCTCAAGGATGCGATGGCTGGGCTTCAGGGAGAAGCGGTGATCACCATTAAGAAGATTGCCTTCGCTGATTCCGCAACTGCCGATTCGGATTACACGATCGATCACCTCACGCAGGGAATCATCTCGGTTGATGTCGAGAAACAACTCGGCGCTATCGTCAGGCCCGGGTGGCCGTCACCCGCATGCCCTCCGACTATGGGTGACGATGACACTGTCGAACCGGCCTATCCTCGTTTTGTTGTTGGAACACTTTTCGATCCCCCGCCGCTGTCTTGTCCTCCTTCGGGCATCCTTCTGAGCGCCGAGTGGAGGGTACCCATGGTCGGCCCTTCTGCCGGGTGGGATGAAGCTCCGCTCATGGTGCACCCCCTGAAGTACACGACCAGCGAGTCGCATCCCTACGTGACGCGACTGTCCTTCAAGCCCGGTCCGACGCCTACACCGACGACGGTGACGCCCTCGGCTCCTCCTACGCCTGCAACGCAGCTCGCCAAGACGGGCGCTCTCACCGGCGATGTGCTGGTGCTCGCTGCCGTGACGGGCACTATCGGTGCCGCAGCAATGCGGAGGAAGCGCTCTTAATTCGCGTTTCACAGTCATAGGCGGGGTGCCGGTGATTCACCGGCACCCCGCCTTATTTGGGGGAAGGCCACAACGTGTTGGCTTTGAGGGGACATTTCGGCTTGGTGGTGTGCCACAGCCGGTGTTGAAGGTAGGGTTTCATCGTGGTGGTTTAAACACTCCCCAGGGCCCAGTGTGCGGGAGTGTGCGGGCGAGTGATAGCCGTTCAGCCCGATCGTCGATGAGGTTCATGACGTCATCTTCCTCGACGGCATCCACCTGGGCCGAAACGCCGTGGTGCTCATCGCCCACACCCCCAATTCAGTGCCGCTGGTACGCAGCCAGGAGTGAAAATTCTCAGCTCTGAGAAGCTCTCGCACCAACGAACGGTGGCCAAGCACAACCCTCAGGAACAGCGGCCGAGCACGACACCAACCAACGGCGAGGCCGGGGTACCCCCACAGGGAGCCCCGGCCTCGTCCTTCAAGCACTACGTGTGGCTCATCTGTATCGGATTACCACACCGGCTCGTGTCGCGGCGATCGGCATGACCGCTCCAACATGTCAGGCACGCGCTCTTCTCACCGCGATAGCACCTGCGCCCAGGAGCGCCAGGACGCCAGCCGCGCCAGCAAGAACCGCGGCATCGCTGCCCGTCTTCGCCAGCCCGTGGGAGGGAGCGGGCGTGCTCCGAACCGGAGTCGTGGGAGCAGTGGGTGTGACGCCAGCGGGAGTCTGAGGAGTGGGAGTCGCGGGGGTGGAAGGCGTCGACGGCGTGGAAGGAGTAGACGGCGTGGAAGGAGTAGACGGGGTAGAAGGTGTGGATGGAGTAGACGGCGTAGACGGGCTAGGTGCCGGCGTGGGCTGCGCGGTGATCTTGCGGATCAGGATGTCCGTGTCGACCCCAACAGCGCGCGCGTTCGCAGGATCGTTGGGATCAACCGTGCGAGCAACCGCATTGAATCCTCGGATCGTCTGATCGGGGACAATCTCGTACCCTTCGGGCAATGTCGGGAGCGCAGTGACGGCGGCGCGCGACGGGTCATTCTGGTCGTTACCGTAGGACTGTGCCGCGTGCACGGTGCCGTCGGCATCAACGAGACGAACCTTACCGAGGGGTGAGTAGAAGACCTGGCACGCAAAGTGAAAGTCAGGCTGATCCGGATCGAAGTTCATTGCAGGAGCGCTCACTTCCAGCGTGTACTGGCCGGCGACGACGGGACTGGGAAGCACGGGGAGTCCACCGGCCCCTTCGCGCGGAGTGTACTCCTGGCGGGGTTCGATAATGGTGCCGTTTTCATCGGCGAGGTAGCAGGTCGCCGGTCCCGCGACGTCCGCAGCATAGGTGGGTGAAGGCAGAAGGGCGGGAAGAGCGGCGGCACTCAGGGCGGCTGCTACGACCAGAGAACGCGACATTGATGGGAGACGCATGGAATATTCCTTTCTATCGATGGTCAGGTTATGAGCATCACATTACCGAGTATCCGCATTCTTGTCTACACGCTATGCCCAGTTTTTCATTAATCCAGCGCACCGCGATGTAACGAACGCCTGGTCAGGGTCGCATGGCACCGCTCATCATCAGATGCGTTTACACCGGGACCGAGCAGCAACATTCTCGGGCACAAAGGGACGAGGCCGGGGTACCGCAATGGGCAACCCCGGCCTCGTGCCTCCGATTCACATGCGATCAGTGTCCCGGCCAGCTGCGGATCGACGTCAGAGCGGCGACCGCGTACCGGTCCCACACGCGCCCACCAATCCGCACGGCAGCCTCAAGGACGAGGACCGACCAGGCGATGCCAACGACGTAGGCGACCCAGTCGGGAACCACGCCAAAGGATGCCAGCACGAGCAGCACGTAGGAGGGAATCTGCAGGACCGCGGTACCCGCGAAGCCTACGAGCTGCAGCAGCATCGTCATCA
>JAHYYD010000020.1:4281-17274 GCA_019425105.1 Actinomycetota bacterium | reverse complement strand
GCCGAAGCCGTTGATGCCAACGCGGGTGGTCACTATGTTCCTCCTGCTCGTGCCCCTCGCGGGGCACGGTATTCGATGCAACCGGGCGTGCGGGTTGCCAGCCCGGCCCGCAGATGTCTGCGGTTCCAGCAGTTCCTAATCTACACCCCAGAGCGTGCTCTGTCACAATCCAATTTGAAAATCTGCACGTGGGGTAATTCTCGTTTGAATCGAGACGTTGTGGCAGGAACCAGGGACCTCAGTCCTCATCGAGCATGTCGAGGGTGAGCGCGGATTCCGTATCGGGAATGCCTCGTTCGTGTGCAACCTTGTCAGCGAGGGCCAGGAGTCGTCGGATTCGCCCGGCAACGGCATCCTTGGTGAGCGGTGGATTCGTGTGCTTGCCGAGCTCTTCGAGGGACGCCTGCTTGTACTTCAGCCGCAGGGTACCTGCCTCGAGCAGGTGAGCCGGTACATCGTCCCCAAGAATCTCAAAGGCTCGCTCAACGCGCGCACCGGCTGCGACGGCGGCACGCGCGGAGCGGCGCAGATTCGCATCGTCAAAGTTAGCCAGTCGGTTGGCGCTACCCCGCGCCTCGCGGCGCTCGCGTCGCTCCTGCCAGGCCTCGAAGGTCTGGGGTGCACCCATCGCGGAAATCAGCGCGCCGATCGCATCAGAGTCACGGACGGACACACGATCCGTACCGCGCACCTCCTTCGAGCGCGCGGCCGCGCCGAGCTTACGCGCGCAACCCACCATGGCGAGTGCCACCTCGGGACCGGGACAGGTGATCTCAAGCGAGGAGGAACGTCCGGGTTCCATGAGCGAGCCGCGGGCGAGGAACGCACCGCGCCAAATCGCCGCAGCCTCGGCCGTCCCCGAGGCGACGAGTACGGGCGGCAGGCCGCGAATGGGACGGCGCAGTGAATCAACGAGACCGGTCAGGCGAGCGAGCTCATCAGCCTTGTGGACGACTCGCACAACGTAGCGCTTGCCGCGTCGCAGGGATGATCCGGACACGACGACGACGGAGGATTCCGCATTGTACAGCGCCTGCAGGTAGGTGCGCAGGCGCCGCGCAGCGACGGGCGAGTCGAGCTCAGCCTCGACGAGAATGCGACCGCCCACGAGGTGCAGACCGCCGGCGAAACGCAGTGTCGCGCTTACCTCGGCGGCCACCTCCGACGGCGTCGTGATGACGGCGCGCGCGAGCTCGTCCTTCATGTCAGATGTCAGAGACACGGGTTCTTCCTAGGGTGTGAAGTCGTTTGTCAACAGGCAACAGCTTCTAAGGTAACCACGTTTCGCTCTGTCCGACCTCACCAAGGAAGCCGTCGAATGCGTCACGCAATGCTGCGGCAAGGCGCAGCGGGTCGTGGTGCGGAGCCCCGTCACCCGTGCGGACCTGGCGCAGGAGAACGCGCGCACCGAGCTCCTCGGCAGCGACGATCAGGTCATCGATATCATCGCATGCCGTGGGGTCAGCGACGACGACGTCGAGCTTGAGCATGGGCGCGTACTCGCGCAGGACACGCACGTGATCGGCGGTCGACATGAGGTCAGTTTCGCCGCGTTGGCGTGCCAGGTTGAGCACGAGCGCGCGGTGCGCATCCGTCGTTGCGAGTGCTCGGTTGATGTCGGGGACCAGCAGATGCGGAATGACCGACGTGTACCAGGAGCCGGGGCCCAGCACGACCCAGTCCGCCTCGGAGATGGCGTCGGTAACCGCAGAGGGGACCTCGGGGGCTTCAGGCGTGATGCGCACGTGCTCGACGGTACCGGGGGCGACAGCAACCTTCGATTGGCCGGACACGACGTAACGACGTCCACCGTCGTTCATGTCCGCCTCGATATCAATGGGCGTCGTCGACATGGGCAGGACCCGCCCCTGTGCCCCGAGGAGCCGACCCACCCAGTCGAGGCCCTCAACCGGATCGTCGAGGAGCTGCCACAGGCCAGAAATCAGCAGGTTGCCGAGCGCATGGCCGTTGAGCGGGCCGCTCGTATCCAGGCGCAGCTGCATGACGTCACGCCACGTCAAGCCCCACTCGGATTCCTCACATAGCGACGCCAACGCCATACGCAGGTCGCCGGGAGGCAGGATCGGCATCTCCTGGCGCAGACGGCCGGAACTACCACCGTCATCGGCGACAGTCACGACTGCCGTGAGCGCACGGGTGATGTGGCGCAAAGCCCGCAGGGTTGCGGACAAGCCGTGTCCGCCGCCCAGGGCGACGATGTTCTGGCCGGATTCTCCACGTTGAACCCAGCCGGCTGCATCAAGATAGGGCATCAGTCTCTCCCAATGTCACGGTGCATCACGCGAACCGTGTATCCGTGTGTGCGCAGGCGCTTGGCGATTGCCTCGGAGCAAGCAACTGAGCGGTGCTTTCCGCCCGTGCATCCGACGGCAATCGTGACGAATGGCTTCAATTCTGCCAGATAGCCGCTCAGCATGGGAGCCAGTAGGTCCGCATATCCGAGAGCAAAATCGCGTGCACCCGGCTGAGAGAGCACGTAGCCGGCGACGGCCTGGTCCCTGCCCGTGAGGTGACGCAACTCGTCCACCCAGTACGGGTTCTTGAGAAAACGCACGTCAACGACGTGATCGGCATCGAGGGGCAGCCCATGCTTGAAACCGAACGACTCGACGGTCACCTGCAGGGGGCGCTCCTCCCCCGCCACGATATCGCGGATACGTCGGGTCAAATCGTGGACACTCATGGTGGAGGTGTCGATGACCTCGTCGGCTGCACGGCGCAGGGGCGCGAGGAGGCGCATTTCAGCTTTGATACCGTCCATGAGGGTGCCGGCACCCTGGAGGGGGTGGGGACGACGGTTGGATTCGTAGCGGCGCACGAGGGTCTGGGGGCTGGCCTCGAGGAAGATAATGCGGTAGGCGATGCCCGCGCCCTTGAGCTGCTCGAGTGTGGCGTCCAATGTGCGGAAGAAGGTGCGCGAGCGAACATCGACGCCGACCGCCAGGCGGTGCACGCCGGCCGCGGGGTCATTCGACATCATGCCGACGAGAGCGGGCAGCATGGTCGGCGGCAGGTTGTCGACGACGTACCAGTCCAGATCCTCGAGCGCGCGGGCGGCTCCCGTGCGGCCCGCCCCGGAGTAGCCCGTGATGATGAGGACCTCGTTGGAGGCGCGAGGCTCGTACTTGACGCGGATCATGTCGCGCACGGCGATGCCCTCGGGAACCGTGGGAGGGTTCTCCTCGTTCATCGACGAGGCCTGGGCCGGGCGCTCATCGCGGTCGTCCCTGGGTGTGTGGTCGGGCATGACGTCCTCCTGACGGGTGGGATGTGCTGGTAGGTGGGAGCTGTTATGCGCAAGGAGCGGGGGCCTCGTCGATGGAGATGCCTGCGGCCGCGCGCCTGGCGATGACTCGCGCTTCCTTCGGCGTGCTCGCGGTGGTGGCGACGACACCGACGCGCCTACCTGCGCGGCTGATGGGCTTGCCGAAGATGCGCACGATGTCGGCGGTGGCTAGGGCTTCGGCGACGCCCTCGTAGACGGGGGCATCGACGGCGCCGGTTGACTTGATGACGGCCGAGGCACCGGGGCTCACCTGCGCGGTCGAGACGGGCAGGCCCAGGATGGCGCGTGCGTGCAGTTCGAACTCGGATTGCGCTTGCGTCACCATCGTCACCATGCCGGTGTCGTGGGGGCGTGGCGAGAGCTCGGAGAACCAGACCTCATCGCCACGCACGAAGAACTCGACGCCGAAGATGCCGAGGCAGGGGCCGTTTCCAGCCTCGGCCAGGGTGTCAGTGACGGCCTTGGCCATCGTGCGTGAGGCTTCGAGGGCTGCCTCGCTCATGGCCATGGGCTGCCAGGATTCGACGTAGTCTCCGCCCTCCTGGCGGTGCCCGATGGGCGCGCAGAAGCTCGTCGTGACCGTACCGGACTTCGCGTCCCAGGAGCGCACGGTGAGCAGCGTGATCTCATAGTCGAAGTCGACGCCTTCTTCGACGATGACGACGCCGGTCGTCGCACGCGCGTCCTCCTTCGCATGTGCCCATGCGGAGGCGGCCTGCTCGGGGCCGGTGACGCGGGACTGACCGTGCCCGGAAGAGGACATGGTCGGTTTCACGAAGGCGGGGTATCCGATCTCGTCGAGAGCGGTGGCCAGCTCGGCCTCACTGCGTGCGAATCGGAATGCGGAGGTGCGCACGCCGGGGAGGGAGGCGGCGAGGGTGCGGATGCGCTGGCGGTCCATCGTGGCCTGGACGGCGAAGGCGTTGGGAACGACGCGCACGCCTCGCTCCTCACAAGCGCTGAGTTCGTCAGTCGCGATGGCTTCCACCTCGGGAACAATGAGGTCGACATCGAGGCCGTTGAGCACTGCACGCAAGGCGCTCGGATCACTCATATCGAGAACGCGAGACTCATCCGCGACCTGCATGGCGGGGGCATTGGGGTAGGAGTCACATGCGATGACGGTGCATCCGTAGCGCTGCAGGGCGATCGCTACTTCCTTACCGAGTTCGCCCGCTCCAAGCAGCAGCACGCGCGCCGGCAGCGGCACGGGAAGCGTCAATGTCATGGTGTGTCCTCCCTCGACTATGTCGCAAGCCTATCGCGAATCGTGCGCGCGAGACCGAGTCCCACGCCCTTGACCTCGGCAATGTCCTCCACGGATGCCTCGCGGATCCGCTTAACGGAGCCGAAATGTTTCAGGAGCGCGGCCTGACGGGCAGGTCCAAGCCCTGGGACGGAATCGAGGACCGAGCGACGCTGGGCCTTCGAACGGCGCTTGCGGTGCTTCGTGATCGCGAAGCGGTGGGACTCGTCGCGCAGGTACTGCAGAAGGTAGAGAGCCTCCGACGTGCGCGGCAGGATGAGAGGAAACTCGTCACCTGGGATCCATACCTCCTCCAGGCGCTTTGCCAACCCGACGACGGGCACATCCGCACCCACAGCGTCCAGGGCAGCTCGCGCGGCATTCACCTGCGGGAGGCCACCATCCACGACGACCAGATCGGGGCGGTAGGAGAAACGCTTCGGGCGCCCCGTCGTCGCGTCGATCGGACCGGAGGCGTAGGCGACACCATCCTCGTCCTCCCCTTCGACGCCAGCCTCCTCGGCCAGCAAGCGTGAAAAGCGCCGGGTGAGGACCTCGTTCATCGCGCTCGTATCATCTGGCGTACCACTGCCATCCTCGCCGCGGATGTTGTAGGTGCGGTAGGCGTCTTTGCGAGGCATGCCGTCCTCGAAAACCACCATCGACGCGACCTGGTTCTCACCGCCCGTGTGCGACACGTCGTAGCACTCGATACGCAGGGGCGCTGCGGGCAGGTCCAGGTTCTCGGCGAGCTGCTCGAGCGCCTTCGAACGTGCCGTGATGTCACCCGCCCGCTTCGTCCGATGCAGGGCAAGGGCCTGGCGGGCATTCTCGGTCACCGTCTCCATGAGCTGAGCCTTCGGGCCACGCTTGGGAACGTGAATGGACACGGACGCGCCGCGCACCTCCCGCAGCCAGCGCGCAATCGTCTCCTTCTCCTCGGGCTCGACAGAAACGAGTACCTCGCGCGGGATCGCCGATGTGGGCGTATGCGCGACGTCGTCCACGCTCACGGCCGCCACCTTGTCCGGCTTCCCGGCCCCGGCCTCGTCCGGCGACGCCGAGGAATACACCTGCTCCAGGAGGCGGGACATGAGGGCGGCGTCATCCGCCCCGTCGACGCGCTCGATCACCCATCCGCGCGTGCCCCGGATACGCCCGCCACGCACGTGGAAGACGTGTACCGCCGCGTCCAGGTCATCGCTGACGAGCGAGAACACGTCGGCGTCCGAGCCGTCATCCAGCACGACCGCGTTGCGCTCCAGCACCGTGCGCAACGCCAACACATCGTCGCGCAGCTTCGCCGCACGCTCGAAGTTCAGCTCCGCCGACGCCTGGCGCATCTGCTCCTCCAGGTCACGGATGACGGGACCCGTGCGCCCCTCCATGAACTGGCACAACCCCTCGGCGAGCTCGCGATGCTCCTCCATCGAGATCCGACCGACACACGGCGCCGAACACTTATCGATGTAGCCGAGCAGGCATGGACGCCCCTGAGCCTTCGCCCGCTGGAACACGCCCGCGGAGCACGAGCGCATCGGAAACACGCGCAGCAGCTGATCGATCGTCTCACGAATCGCCCACACCTGCGTGTACGGCCCGAAGTAACGCGACACCGCACGCTTGCGCTCACGCGTGACCTGCACACGGGGGAAGCGCTCCCCCATCGACACCGCCAGGTACGGGTAGGACTTATCGTCCTTAAACATGACGTTGAAGCGCGGATTGAACTCCTTAATCCACGTGAACTCCAGCGTGAGCGCCTCCACCTCGGAACGCACAACGGTCCACTGGACGGCGCTCGCGGTCGTCACCATCTGCTGGGTGCGCGGATGCAGGTTCGCCAGATCCTGGAAGTAGTTCGTCAGGCGATTGCGCAGGTTTTTGGCCTTACCGACGTAGATGACGCGGCCCTGAGGGTCGGAGAATCGGTAGACGCCCGGCGAGGTCGGGATATCTCCCGTGCGGGGTCGGTACGTCGAAGGATCAGCCACGCTCCCAGAGTACGAGGCCGGGGCTGGGAGTGCCCGGCACCCACCTTGGGCGTGCTCTATGTCATGAAACCTTTGAATATTGAAACCAATACGCGCAGCTGCCACCTGTAGGCATATACTGGTCTTGGTTACGAATTGACCCATTCTTGACCAACGAGTACAGCTCTCCCACAAAGAAGGACGTTCATGTTCACCTCCACCCAAGAGGTCGCAGACTTTATCTCCGAGCAGAACATTGAACTCGTCGACGTGCGCTTCTGCGACGTCCCCGGGGTTCAGCAGCACTTCACAATCCCCGTGAGCGAATTCTTGGACGCCGCACTGTCGGACGGCCTCATGTTCGACGGCTCCTCTGTGCGCGGATTCACCGCCATCCACGAGTCCGACATGAAGCTCATCCCGGACATCTCTTCCGCGTTCGTTGACCCGTTCCGTGATCGAAAGACCCTGGTCGTTAACTTCTCGATCGTCGACCCCTTCACGGATGAGCCTTTCTCGCGCGACCCGCGCCAGGTGGCCGCAAAGGCCGAGGCCTACCTGCGTTCGACCGGTATCGCAGACGAGTGCTTCATCGGCGCCGAGGCGGAGTTCTACCTCTTCGACGACGTGCGCTACCAGGTCACCCCGCACAACACGTTCTTCTCCGTCGACTCCCCCGAGGCGTACTGGAACACCGGTCGCGTCGAAGAGGGCGGCAACATGGGCTATAAGGTGGCCGTCAAGGGCGGTTACTTCCCTGTCTCCCCCGCCGACAAGTACGCGGATGTGCGCGACGAGATGAGCCGCCTCCTCGAAGAGGTCGGCCTGACGATCGAGCGCGCCCACCACGAGGTCGGCTCGGGCGGCCAGCAGGAGATCAACTACCGCTTCGCGACGCTGCAGACCGCGGCCGACGACATGATGAAGTTCAAGTACGTCATCAAGAACGCGGCCCTCGAGTTCGGCCATTCCGCGACCTTCATGCCCAAGCCCCTGTTCGGCGACAACGGCTCGGGTATGCACACGCACATGTCTCTGTGGAAGAACGGCGAGCCCCTCTTCTACGACGAGCGCGGCTACGGATCCCTGTCCGACACTGCCCGTTGGTTCATCGGTGGCCTGCTGGAGCACGCTCCCGCGCTCCTCGCCTTCACGAACCCGTCGGTGAACTCTTTCCGCCGCCTGGTTCCCGGTTTTGAGGCTCCGATCAACCTCGTATACTCGGCGCGCAACCGCTCCGCGTGCATCCGCATCCCCGTCACGGGCACGTCACCCAAGGCCAAGCGCGTGGAGTACCGCGTGCCGGACCCGAGCGCAAACCCCTACCTGGCGTTCTCCGCGTGCCTCATGGCTGGCATCGACGGCATCAAGCGCCGCATCGAGCCGGCAGCTCCCATCGACAAGGACCTGTACGAGCTACCCCCGGCCGAGTACCAGGACATCGCGAAGCTGCCGAGCTCCCTCGAGGCCGCCCTCGACGCACTGCGCGAGGACCACGAGTTCCTCACCGAGGGCGACGTCTTCACGCAGGACCTCATCGACACCTGGCTCGACTACAAGGAGACCAACGAGGTCGCCCCGATGCGCGCCTACCCGCATCCGTACGAGTACCAGATGTACTACGATCTGTGATCTAATCGTCACTCAGCGGCCCCCGCCCCAATTATGGGGCGGGGGCCGCGCCATACCCAGTAGACTCACAATGGACCTATTGTTCAGTCTTTGAACCGATACCCGGGAGGACACGATGAAGCGCATGCGCGATGGCTCGTACACGATCAAGCCGACGTACAAGGTCGGCGACCACGACATCGTGCCCGACATGCTGACGAAGCGAGCCCTCACCCACCCGCACCAAGTGTGCGTCGAGCAGCGCTCCTCCGTCGGATCCACCCGCTCTCTGACCGCCGGTGAGCTCCAGCGTCAGGTCGAGTACACCGCCTGTGGCCTCATCGGCCTCGGCGTGCAGGCTGGAGACGCTGTGGCGATCCTGGCCCCGACCTCGTACGAGTGGCTCCTCCTGGATCTGGCACTGCTCTCGATCGGCGCGATCACCGTCCCGATTTACGAGTCCGATTCCGCCGCCCAGATCGAGCACATCCTCACCGACGCGCACGTGACCCGTGTTTTCACCGCTACGACACAGCAGGCCGAGCTCGTGGGCTCTGTTGCCCCCGGGCATACCGTCGCCATCGATTCCTTCGATCGCGGTGCACAGCGCATGATCGCCCGCGCCGCCACCGGCATCACCATTGAGAACGTTGAGCAGCGCCGCGCAACCATCTCATCCTCGGACATCGCGACCATCATCTACACCTCGGGCACGACGGGTAACCCCAAGGGCGTGGCCCTCACGCACGCGAACTTCATCGCAACCGCTCAGGGGGCGCGCCAGGTCCTCGGCGAGGTCATCGACTCACCCGAGACACGCCTGCTCCTCTTCCTCCCCGTCGCGCACGTGCTCGCCCGCCTCGTCATGCACGTGATCCTCTCCGGCCAGGGCGTGCTCGGCTTCTCGCCCAACATCAAGAACCTGCTGCCGGACATCCAGACCTTCAAGCCCTCCGTCCTCCTCGTCGTTCCTCGCGTCCTCGAGAAGGTCTACAACGCCGCGTCCTCAAAAGCAGGCGGCGGCATTAAGGGCCGCATGTTCGCGTGGAGCGCCAAGCAGGCACGCGCCTACTCGATCGCCTCCGAGAAAACCTTCGGGCCGGGCATGCTGAAGAAGATGCGCCACGGCATCGCCGACGCACTCGTCTTGAAGAAGATCCGGGCGATCCTCGGCCCCAACCTGCGCTACATCGTCTCCGGCGGCGCGCCCCTGGCCACCGATCTCGCCCACTTCTACGCGGGCATGGGCCTCACGCTCATCCAGGGCTACGGCCTATCCGAAACGACAGGCCCGATTGCCGTCCAGCATATCGGCAAGAACCCCGTGGGTGGCGTCGGCCTGCCCTTGCCCGGCAACTTCATCAAGATCGCCAAGGACGGTGAGATCCTCGTGCGCGGCCAGTCCGTCATGCCCGGCTACTACCACCTACCTGAGCAGACCGCCGAGGTCATGCCCGACGGCAAGTGGTTCCACACCGGCGACCTGGGTTCCATCGACCGCAAGGGTCAGCTGACCATCACCGGCCGCAAGAAGGAACTCATCGTCACCGCGGGCGGAAAGAACGTCTCCCCCGAGGTCCTTGAGGACTCCCTCGCCACGCATCCCCTCGTCGCCAACGTCATCGTGGTGGGCGATCAGCGCCCCTACGTCGGAGCCCTATTCACGCTCGACGCCGACATGCTGCCCGACTGGCTTGCCAAGCACGGCCTGCCGCAGTGCTCGCCCACCGAGGCCGCCGAGCTGCCCGCCGTGCGCGAGTCCCTCGAGAAGGCCGTCGAACGTGCCAACAAGGCCGTGTCCCGCGCCGAGTCGATCCGTAAGTTCCGCATCATCGACGCCACCTTTACAATCGCGAACGGCTACGTGACTCCCTCGATGAAGCTACGCCGACGCAAGGTGCTCGCCGACTACGCCCACGAGGTCGATGCGCTCTACGGCGGCCCCGTCTCCGCCGAGCCGACGAAGAAGCGCGGTTTCTTCCACCGCTCCAAGAAGAACTGATCCCCCCAACACAGCGCAGCGCGCTCACCCCACGAAAGGACCGCAATGACGGTACGCAGGCTCGCAGACGGCTCATGGGAGTCGATCGCAACGCGAGAGGCAACCGAGGACATGAACCTGCCGAAGATGCTCCACCAGCGCGTGGCATCTCACCCCGGCCAGGTCGCGATTGAGCGGCGTTCCAACGTCGGCGCGTGGCGCCGGGTCACCATGGAGACGTTCCTGGGCGAAGCCGACTCAATCGCACGCGGTCTCATCGGCATGGGCCTCGAGGCCGGCGAGCACCTGGCGATCCTGGCGCCCACCTCCTACGAGTGGGCACTCATCGACGTGGCCGCACTGTCCTGTGGTGCCATCACGGTCCCGATCTACGAGACGGACTCCGCCTCCCAGATCGCGCACATCCTCCAAGACGCCGACGTGCGCATCGTCATCACGGCGACCACCCAGCAGGCCGAGCTCGTCGAGTCCGTGCGCACCGAGGGCGTCCGCCATATCCTCTCCCTCGACCGAGGCGCCGAGCGCGTCCTGACGGGTGCCGCCCAGGGTGTCACGGTCGAGCAGGTGCGCGAGCGCACCGACGCCGTCAAGCTCAGCGACGAGGCGACGATCATTTATACGTCCGGCACGACGGGCATGCCCAAGGGCGTTGTCCTCACGCACGGCAACTTCATTTCGCCGATGCTGCAGGCCTACGACTTCCTGCCGGTGCTCATCAACGATCCGAAGTCGCGCTCCCTGCTCTTCCTGCCGGTCGCCCACGTGCTCGCGCGCTTCGTCATGTACTGCCTGCTCGCGGGGCAAGGCGTCACCGCGTTCTCCCCCGACACCCGTAATCTCGTGAACGACATAGCGACATTCAAACCGACGATGCTCCTCGTGGTTCCGCGCGTCATGGAGAAGGTCTATAACGCTGCCTCCGCGAAGGCCGGCGGCGGCGCGAAGGGACGAATCTTTGCCTGGGCTGCCAAGCAGGCCCGTGCCCTGTCTGCGGCCACCGCCTACGTGGACTCTCCCCTGCCCGAGTCCGCCGTCGCGGGTCCCGGCCCCGACACCACGCCCATCCCCGATGCTTCCGCGACGCCCTCCCCCGGTCCGTCGGCATCACTCAAGCTGCGTGGCCGCGTCGCCGACGCGCTCGTCTTGAAGAAGGTCCGTGCGGTGCTCGGGCCGAATCTGCACACCATCATTTCGGGTGGCGCGCCCCTGGCCCCTGACCTGGCAAACTTCTATCGCGGCCTGGGCATCACGCTCCTGCAGGGATATGGCCTCTCCGAGACGACCGGACCGATCTCCGTGGAGACCCCACAGGACTTCCCGCCGGATTCGGTGGGCTTCCCCTGGCCTGGCAACCGGATGAAGATTGCTCCCGACGGCGAGCTGCTCGTGCGCGGCATCTCCGTGTCGAAGGGCTACCACAACCTGCCCGAGGCAACTGCCGAGGCCTACGTCGACGGCTGGTTCAAGACCGGCGACCTCGCTTCCATCGACGATCGCGGTCACCTGCGCATCACGGGACGCAAGAAGGAGCTCATCGTTACCGCGGGCGGCAAGAACGTCTCCCCCGAGATCCTCGAGGAGTCCCTTTCGACGCACCCGCTCATCGCGAACATCATCGTGGTGGGCGACAACCGCCCCTACATCGGTGCGCTCATCGCCCTGGACACGGAGATGCTGCCCGAGTGGCTGACCACCCACGGCCTGCCCGTCGTCGATGCTGCGCAGGCCGCGAACCTGCCCGAGGTACGCGAATCGCTGGAGAAAGCGATCGCCCGCGCCAACAAGGCGGTGTCTCGCGCCGAGTCGATCCGCCGCTACCGCATCGTCAATGCGGCCTTCACCGTAGAAAACGGCTACATGACGCCCTCCCTCAAGCTCAAGCGCCGCCGCGTCCTAGCGGACTACGCCGACGAGGTCGATGCGCTCTACGCGTCGGGCGAGGCAGCGAAGAACCAGGAATAATCCGGCCACCTGCTCGGGGATCCCGATCCGACGAAACGGCCCCGACCTCGTCCATTCCAGGTACGAGGACGGGGCCGGTTTCTACGCTTTATCACCTCTGCTTCATTTCTCTGTTTTTCAGTTTGATGACTCTATTCGTCACTTCCAACGCAAACTGTCTGTCAATATTACTAATGAACGCGACTGCATTCACGAGCACATTACGAGTCTCAGCATACGTTTTCCTCAAATACATAAATGACATGGGGCCACCATAAAACATCAGAAGAAAAGACAGTACAATATACCCAGATAGAGTGCCATGTTCTAAAACCGTGATCCACTCAGCAAAATAAAGCACACAAAGCAAAAGACTGATAGCGATTGACGGAAGCAGTATAAGTAGAATTCCATTAATCTTCGGTTTAATCATGAGTAGATCTTCAACACAAAGCACAAGCGGGAGCGACACAACAAATACGAGACACCACACCCATCTAGACATTTCAACAGCACACACTTCACTTGCAATCTCAACGCTCAGCACCATCCCGATCACAGAACCCCACGTCCAAGGAGTAACTACCATACGCAGGTAGCGCCGCAACCAGCTAGGAATACTAAAAGTACTACAGTTTGATTTGTCCTTGATGAGCTCAGCAAGAGCCCGCTGCGGAGACAAACCATTCTCGATCAGCCGATCACCAGGTTGACGGTTTCTCATCACGCGCACTCCAAAAACCCAGAATAGGAGCCGCAATGATGCGAGCACATGGAGCTTACCAGGAACCCTCCAGTCAGCAGATATTGATGCAACTCCACACCCATCCACTTCATATAGCGCCTCAACCATCCAAGTTAAGGAGACAGTTACAATACCAAACAACACACCCCAGACAAGCAAGCAAATCAG
>JAHYYD010000020.1:0-4271 GCA_019425105.1 Actinomycetota bacterium | reverse complement strand
GACGAAAACCTCGAACGTTTCCCCGCCAGAGGTTATATCATTTATTATGACAGTACACCAGTTCGATACCGAATCAAGGCCACCTGTCGCAACAGCACAGTAGACAGTAAAAGATACCCACAATCGAAGCACCATACCAAGAGATACAAGCGGAAACATTGCCACAGTATATAAATGCTGCAACAAGCTATCATCTTTGCTTCTTCCAAGCAAATAACGACACAGCTCATAGAGCAGCGTAATAAGCATAAGGGCAATAAGACTTTTCACATAAATTATCATCAGACCAAGTTTGTATGCCAAACCAATTGCAGCTAGAATAATTACAAGGCGGAAGAAAAAGTGTCGCGCAGCAATGAACACATCCTCTTCTTGCACTATTCGGCCGCGTATATCCGCACTCTTCTGCACCCTCTCCTCAGAAGCCCCCAGTATATCATTAAGAATATAGCGAGTCTGATAAACAAACCCCTCAAAAAATAATATCGCGAGGGAAATATGTGCAAATTGAATGCCATTAATACCAATACCTAAATTATAATAGAGCGTCAATCCCGCAAGAATCGCACCTATCATATCCACGAGAATCTTAGTAAGATCATCGGCCTTCGGGAAGAGTTTGAGTGTATTCTTAACACTCACTATATTATTTCCTTTAGTTTTTTCTAACTGAGCTTTATAGATCTCATATTGAGAACACTTAGACTCAAACCCAACACCGTAACGCTTATTAACATCCTTTATGGTCTGTTCAAAGAACGAACGCCCATTTACGCCAGTCTGGTACGCCAAAGTCCCCATCGACATAACCACAGCCATATAGAGAATGAAATAGAGGTTTGCTATATAGCCATTATTCACTTGCAACAGTACAGAATAAGCAATTTTTAACAAACAAATGTTCGCTCCAGCAAATACAAAAACAACAAAGAATGCAAATAGTCGAGCAATCCCTTTTCCGCTCTTTGGCGCTGAGCGGACAACTTCAAAGTAAGTTGACGAAAATACAGGAAAGTTCAAATCCTCGGAATAACTAAGCTCCACTCCGCCACAAAGTTTATTCATTTCATTACCTATCTGAGATTCCAAAACCCTCAGATAGTACGAGCGAACCGCTTTATTTGCACCCATCATTGTCGCATAACCCGTGGGCAACAGAAGCGCAACAGGAGCAAGAATGATTACCCAATAGATAGAACTATCCACAATAAGCTGCCCTTGATAGCCAGTGAGAAAGCCCAGAACTGCAAGACACGAAGCTAGTGCAGCACCCATGATAGTGGTCATGGCAGCACCGTCTTGACGGTCGGCTTCACGTGCTTGTTCGTAGTCTTTGATCAGAAGGTCTAGATGCAACTCCGCATCCTTGCGAGATTGTTCCATGTCGCAGATAGTACCGCAGTTTTACAGTTCGCCGCAAAATTCATATCTTGACAGCACTCCCGGCCTCGTCCATTCCAGGTACGAGGCCGGGGCCGCTTCGTGCGTTCAGGAACACCTAGTCTGCGGTGTTGCGTCCCACGACGAAGGCAGCAAACAGCGCGAGGAGGAAGGCAACACCGATGACCGGCATCGGGATCCAGAAGAGCATTCGGCGAGCGATCTCCAGGGCGGCCGAGGCGACCACGCCGACCGTCAGGAACATGTGGAAGGCGCGCGCCCACACGAAGCCACCGGATTCCGAGCTCCACAGGGATACGAGCGTCATGATCAGGAACACGAGCACAACCGCGTAGATCGCAATGGCCGTCCCCAGCTGCCACACGTGGCGTGCCTCCGCATGAGCCGTCACGCTCAGGCACAGGTTGCCGAGGCCGGCGACGAAACCGCAGCCCAGCCCGTAGACGCGGCTGCGCCCAGCGGCGTGGGCCACGAGAGCCTTGAGGGCAAGGCCGCCCGACACCACCATGAGCGCCACCACGATCAGGTGCACCCATGCGGGCCAAAAGTACGAGAAGCCGTAGAGGCCATATGCGGGATTCATGAGGTCCATACTAACCATTACTTGCGCGAGCTCGCGGCGTCGCGCGCGGCCTCCTTCGCAAGGACCTCGGCGAGGTACTGGCCGGTGAAGGATTCCTTCACCTGTGCGACCTCTTCGGGCGTGCCCTGCGCGACGACCGTGCCGCCGCCTGCGCCGCCCTCAGGACCCATGTCGATGATCCAGTCGGCGCTCTTGATGACATCCAGGTTGTGCTCAATAACGATGACGGTGTTGCCCTTGTCGGCCAGGGATTGCAGCACGAGGAGGAGTTTACGGATGTCCTCGGAGTGCAGGCCCGTCGTGGGCTCGTCGAGCACGTAGACCGTGCGGCCGGTCGAGCGTCGCTGCAGTTCGGAGGCGAGCTTCACTCGCTGGGCCTCACCACCCGACAGGGTTGTGGCGCTCTGGCCGAGGCGCACGTAGCCCAGGCCCACCTCGACGAGCGTGTTGAGGTGGCGGGCAATGCGCGAGATCGGCGCGAAGAACTGCGCAGCCTCCGCGATCGGCATGTCGAGCACATCGGCGACGGTCTTGCCCTTGTACTCGACCTCCAGGGTCTCGCGGTTGTAGCGAGCGCCGTGGCAGACCTCGCAGGGCACGTACACGTCAGGCAGGAAGTTCATCTCGATCTTGAGCGTGCCGTCGCCCTTACAGGACTCGCAGCGACCGCCTTTAACGTTGAAGGAGAAGCGTCCCGGGCCGTAGCCGCGCACCTTCGCTTCCTGCGTTTCGGCAAAAAGCTTGCGGATCTGGTCCCACACGCCCGTGTACGTCGCAGGGTTCGAGCGCGGCGTCCGCCCGATCGGGCTCTGGTCAACGTGCACGACCTTGTCGAGCTGCTCGATGCCCGTGATCGTGCGATGACGACCCGGAACCATGCGCGCGCCGTTCAGACGCGAGGCCAGCGTGCGGTACAGAATGCCGTTGACGAGCGTCGACTTACCGGAACCGGACACACCGGTGACGGCGGTAAAAACACCGAGTGGGAAGGACACGTCGATGTTCTTCAGATTGTTTTCGCGCGCCCCCTTGACCGTCACGACGCGCTTCTTATCGATCGGGCGTCGCGTCGGCGGCAGGAGAATGCGACGCTTGCCCGACAGGTACTGTCCGGTGAGCGACTTGCGGTTCTTCAGGAGCTCGGCAAGAGGGCCCGAGTGGACGACCCAACCGCCGGTCTCGCCAGCGCCGGGGCCGATGTCAACGATCCAGTCGGCGGCCTCCATCGTCTCCTCGTCGTGTTCGACGACGATGAGCGTGTTGCCAAGATCGCGCAGGCGTTCAAGTGTCGCGATGAGCTTGCGATTATCTCGCTGGTGCAGGCCGATCGACGGTTCATCGAGGACATACAGGACGCCAACGAGGCCGGAGCCAATCTGCGTCGCCAGGCGGATGCGCTGCGCCTCGCCGCCAGACAGCGTGCCAGCACCTCGGGAAAGAGTCAGGTAGGTCAGGCCCACGTCAACGAGGAAGGCCAGGCGTGCCTCGATCTCGGTGAGGATTGGCGCCGCGATCGCGCGCGCACGCTGCTCGAGCTCGACGGTCGCGAGGAACTCACGTGCCTCCGAGATGGACATGTCGGAGAGCTTCGCGATCGACTTGTCCCCAATGCGAACGGCCAGGACCTCGGGGCGCAGGCGTGCGCCGTGGCACGTCGGGCAGGGAATCTCGCGCATGTAGGAGTCGAGCTTCTCGGACACGGCGGCCGACTCGGTCTCCTCGCGCTTGCGCTCGATATAGTTGACCGCACCCTCGAAGCCCGTCGTGTAGGAACGCTCGCGCCCCCAGCGGTTACGGAACTTCACCGTAACCTCGTAGTCCTTGCCGTACAAGACGGCGTCCTTGACCTTCTTCGGCAGGGATTTCCAGGGCGTACCCATCGCGAAGCCCAGCTCCTTGGAGAGGGATTCGAGGAGCTTCTTGTGGTACTTAAAGTTCGAGTTCCAGGGGATCACGGCACCGTCGGCCAGAGAGAGCTCCTCGTCGGGGACGACCAGCTCGGGGTCGACCTCGAGGCGGAAACCGAGGCCCGAGCAATCCGGGCAGGCACCATAGGGCGCGTTAAAGGAGAAGGTGCGCGGCTCGATCTCATCGAGCATCAGCGGGTGGTCATTCGGGCAGGCTCGCTTCTCGGAGAAGCGGCGGCGGCGCTCCGGGTCCTCGGGATCGAGATCGACGCAGTCAATGATGACGAGGCCATCCGAGAGGCGCAGCGCCGTCTCGACGGAATCCGTGAGGCGCTGGCGCATGCCCTCGCGCACGACGAGACGGTCGACGACGACCTCGA
>JAHYYD010000002.1:10685-30555 GCA_019425105.1 Actinomycetota bacterium | reverse complement strand
AGGGCCTCGTCGGAAGCAAGGGTGCCCTCGTTGTCGACCGGGGTCGAGTAGGAGGCCTGCTCCTCGATGGAGGGAGCCGCTTCGGCGTCCTCTTCGAGGGCCTTGCGGACCTGAGCCTTGTGGGCCTCCCAGCGGGCCTGAGCCTCGGCGTACTGGGCTTCCCAAGCCTCGCGCTGAGCGTCGAAGCCTTCCATCCACTCCTGGGTCTCCGGATCGAAGCCCTCGGGGTACTTGTAGTTGCCGTTCTCGTCGTACTCGGCGGCCATACCGTAGAGCGAGGGATCGAACTCTTCGGAGTTCGGGTCCACGCCCTCGTTGGCCTGCTTGAGGGACAGGGAGATGCGGCGACGCTCGAGGTCGATGTCGATGACCTTGACGAAGACCTCTTCGCCAACCTTGACGACCTGGTCCGGCAGCTCGACGTGACGCTGAGCCAGCTCGGAGATGTGGACGAGGCCCTCGATGCCGTCCTCGACGCGGACGAACGCGCCGAAGGGGACGAGCTTGGTGACCTTGCCGGGCACAACCTGGCCGATGGCGTGGGTGCGGGCGAATGCCTGCCACGGATCTTCCTGGGTGGCCTTGAGCGACAGGGAGACGCGCTCGCGATCCATGTCGACGTCGAGAACCTCGACGGTGACTTCCTGGCCGACCTCGACAACCTCGGACGGGTGGTCGATGTGCTTCCAGGACAGCTCGGAGACGTGAACCAGGCCGTCGACACCACCGAGATCGACGAACGCGCCGAAGTTGACGATGGAGGAGACGACGCCGGTGCGCACCTGGCCCTTCTGCAGGGTGTGCAGGAAGTTCGTGCGGACCTCGGACTGGGTCTGCTCGAGCCATGCGCGGCGGGACAGGACCACGTTGTTGCGGTTCTTGTCGAGCTCGATGATCTTCGCTTCGATCTCGCGACCGATGTAGGGGGCGAGGTCGCGGACGCGACGCATCTCGACGAGGGAGGCGGGCAGGAAGCCACGCAGGCCGATGTCGAGGATCAGGCCGCCCTTGACGACCTCGATGACGGTACCGGTAACGACGCCGTCCTCTTCCTTGATCTTCTCGATCTGGCCCCATGCACGCTCGTACTGCGCGCGCTTCTTCGACAGGAGGAGGCGACCTTCCTTGTCTTCCTTCTGGAGGACGAGCGCCTCGATGTGGTCGCCCACGGCGACAACGTCGTCGGGGTTGACGTCGTGCTTGATGGACAGCTCGCGAGAGAGGATGACACCCTCGGTCTTGTAGCCGATGTCAAGGAGGACCTCGTCGTGGTCGACCTTGACGACAGTGCCCTCGACGATGTCACCATCGTTGAAGTACTTGATGGTCTCGTCGATGGCTGCGATCAGGTCTGCTTCCGAACCAATGTCGTTGATGGCGACCTGCGGCGTATTGGTGGTCATGTAGTAGTTTCTCCGAAACGGACTGGATAGTAGATGGACAGTTCCAGCGCCTGAAGCCCGATGCGGATGCACCTGTCCCCAGACACTGGGGTCTAGTCTAGCAGCCTTGAGCGCGCAAATGTGACGAATTTGGCGACACTTTCCGTGGCGTGCGTCGCGTCGTCACAGGTTTCAGTGGGCTGCGAGCTGCCAGGACGCGCCGATTCCGACAGCGACGTCAAGCGGGACGGAAAGTTCGACGGGAGTCGCCATCTTCTCACGGACAAGCGCCTCGACGGCCGCAGCCTCTCCGGGAGCAACTTCGAGGAGCAGTTCGTCGTGGATCTGCACGAGGAGTCGGGAGGCAAGCCCGACCTCGGACAGCGCGTCCGCCACGTTCATCATCGCGATCTTCACGATGTCCGCGGCACTGCCCTGGATCGGCGCGTTGAGGGCGGCACGTTCAGCCATTTCTCGACGCTGGCGGTTCGACGAGCGGAGATCGGGCAGGTAGCGGCGCCGCCCGAACATGGTCTGGGTGTAGCCATCCGCGCGCGCCTGGGCGACAAGGCCCTCAAGGTAGTCGCGGACCTTGCCGAAGCGTTCGAAGTAGCGATCGCGCAGGGCTGCAGCCTCGGGCACGGGAATGCCTAGCTGGGCGGCGAGGCCGTAGGAGGAAAGACCGTAGGCCAGGCCGTAGGAGGTGGCCTTGATACGCGAGCGTTCCTCGCCGGTGACCTCGCAAACCGGGGTTCCGAAGACCATGGACGCCATGGTCCGATGCAGGTCCTCGCCGGAGTTGAAGGCCTCGATGAGCGCCTCATCTCCGGACAGGTGTGCCATCAGGCGCATTTCGATCTGCGAGTAGTCCGCGCTCATCAGTGACTCGAAACCTTCACCCGCAACGAAGGCGCCGCGGATACGCATACCGTCGGCGCTGCGAGCGGGGATGTTCTGCAGGTTCGGGTCGGAGGAGGCCAGACGCCCCGTGGCAGCTGCGACCTGAGAGAACGTCGTGTGGATGCGCCCGTCCGAGGCGACGGTGGCGGACAGGGAGTCCACCATCTGCTTGAGCTTGATGCGGTCGCGGTGAGTCAGCAGGAAACCGAGGAAGTCATGCCCCGCTCCCCCGGCATCCGCCGTCTTGGCGTACAGGTCAGCCAGCGCCTCAGCGTTCGTCGTGTACCCGGTCTTCGTCTTCTTCGTCTTGGGCAGGCCAAAGTGGTCGAAGAGCAGCTCCTGGAGCTGCTTGGGGCTGGAGAGGTTGACTTCGCGTCCCGCTGCGGCCCACGCCCCCTCACGCGCGGCATCGACCGCCTTGCCGAGTTCTGCGGACAGACCGTCGAGAACGTCAGTGTCCGCGGCGATGCCGATGGTCTCCATCTGGCCCAGAAGGATCGACAGCGGCATCTCCATGTCGGTGAGGAGGGACGTCTCGGCGCTTTCTTCCAGTTGGGCGCGCAGCGCCCGGGCAAGCGGGTGCAGGTGGGCGGCTAGTTTCCCGGCGCGCACTGCGCCAGCGCCGGGACCGGCGCCCAGGTCATCCAGGCCGAAGAGAGCATCCGAATCACCCTCCTCCACGTCGATCACGACGCCGAGGACACGCGAGAGAACGTCCTCAAGCTTGTGGGAACGCTGGTCGGGGTGCGCGAGGTAGGCGGCGAGCATCGTGTCGCAGCCGACGGTACCGAGAGTCCAGCCGCGTGAAGCGAGCGCATGGCGCATCCCCTTGGCGTCGTGCACGATCAGGGACGAGGCCGTGGCAAGAACGTCGCCGAGCGCTTGCTCCTGCGCGGGGCTGAGTTCGACGGGATCGATGACGAGTGCGTCGTTCTCGGACGCCAGAACAACGCGGGTGACGTCTCCACGCACGGGGCGTGAATCGCCTTCAACGAGAAGGGCGAGGCTGGAGCGAGTGCCCACCCATTGCGCGATATCACACGAGGCATCGGCAACCATCACCTCGATGTCAACGTCGGCGGCGGGCTCGGGAGTCTCGTCGATGGCCCCCTCCCCCATGCCGATACCGGCAACCTCACGGACCTTCGTACGCAGTCGCCCGAACTCGAGAGAGTCGAAGAGACGGTCGATGGCGGCGACGTCCGTGGGGCGACGTGCCAGATCACTGAGCGAGACCTCAAGGTCCATGTCGGTGAGCAGACGATTGAGCCGACGATTGCGCGCCACATCGTCCATGTGTTCGCGCAGTGCGGCGCCGCGCTTTCCACCGATCTCATCGGCACGCGCCAGCAGGTTGTCGAGACCGTCAAACTTGTTGATCCACTGCGCGGCGGTCTTCGGCCCTACACCCGGGACGCCGGGCAGATTATCCGAGGTCTCACCAACGATTGCGGCAATCTCGGGGTAACGGTGCGGCGGTACGCCGTACTTGTCTTCCACCGCCTGCGGAGTCATACGACGCAGGTCACCTGGCCCCGTACCGGGGTAGAGCACCGTCACGTTGTCGGTCACCGTCTGAAACGAGTCACGATCGCCGGACACCACCAGAACAGTCGATCCCTCGTGACCTGCGCGATACGCAAGAGTCGCGAGGATATCGTCGGCCTCAAAACCCTCACGGGACAGAGACACGATACCCATCGCGTCAAGCACCTCGCGGATGAGCTCCACCTGCCCCTTAAATTCTTCGGGCGTCGCGTCACGGGTGCCCTTGTACTCGGGGTACTCCTCCGTGCGGAATGAGTGCCTCGACACATCGAATGCGACAGCGATATGCGTCGGCTGCTCGGTCTCCAACAAGCGCGTCAGCATTGAAACGAAGCCGTAAACCGCGTTTGTGTGCTGGCCTGTGGCCGTCACGAAGTTATCTGGCGGGAGCGCATAGAAGGCGCGAAACGCCATCGAATGGCCATCAATAATCAGCACAGTGTCACTCACACATGCCACCCTAGATGCCATGACACACGATCACCAGATGAAACACACGCAGTCTTCCTCACCTGATCCGCTCGCCCGCGGCGGCTGGGTCGGCGCCCACTGGCCTGGGACCCTCATGGAAGCAACGGGTATGGAGGTCATCGAGCACAGTGCTGTGCGTACCGTTATTTCCATGCCGATTGACGGAAACCGCCAGAGCGCTGGCATTCTGCACGGGGGTGCCTCCGCTGCACTCGCCGAGACGGCGGCGTCCTTCGCCGCCCAGATTCATGCGCGCGAGACAAACCCAGGCAAGCAAGCCTACGCAGTGGGCACGGAGCTCAACGCATCGCACATCAGCGCCGGACGTGAAGGGATCATCACAGCGACCGCGACGGCGGTCCACCTCGGACGCTCGTCCACCGTCCACACTGTGGAGATCAGGGACGAGGCCGACCGCCTCATCTCAGTTGCACGCGTCACCAACCGGATCCTCGTGCGCGCGAGCCACGACTGACCGACAAGAAACAGTAATGGGGAGGGCCGAGTGACCCTCCCCATTCGTGTACGTGATTCTCAGTCGTCGACCTGGTTGATGACCGCGTCAGCGACCTCACGCATCGACAGACGGCGATCCATCGACGTCTTCTGGATCCAGCGGAAGGCTTCAGGCTCGCTCATTCCCATGTTCTTCATGAGCAGTCCCTTGGCGCGGTCCACGCGCTTGCGGGTCTCGAAACGATCGGACAGATCGGCGATCTGGTCTTCAAGCGACTCGATCTCAGCGTGACGCGACAGTGCGATCTCGACTGCAGGGATCAGGTCGGCAGGGCTGAACGGCTTGACGACGTAGGCCATCGCACCGGCGTCGCGTGCGCGCTCAACGAGCTCCGTCTGCGAGAACGCGGTGAGCATCACAACGGCGCACGACAGCTCCTGCAGGATCTTCTCCGCAGCGGTGATGCCATCCATCTTCGGCATCTTGACATCCATCACGCATAGATCGGGTTCGAGCTCGAGTGCCAGCTCGACAGCTTCCTCACCGTCGGCAGCTTCGCCGACGACCTCGAACCCCGCCTGGGTGAGCGTCTCAACGATATCGAGACGGATCAACCCCTCGTCTTCTGCGACGAGGACGCGACGCGGTTCAGCCTGCTCTTCACTCATTGTCATATTCCTCAGTTTGATCGGTTTGCTCAGCTGCTCTATTGTGGGTCTCGCACACGCGAAGCCCCGATAGCCCAACTGGCAGAGGCGGTCGGCTCAAACCCGGCTTGTTGTGGGTTCGAATCCCACTCGGGGTACCGCCAGTGGAGTACGTGCTCCTAATGGTACCGGCATTTCAGCGCGTATGCGACGTGCGCACCGCAATTGATACCTCAAAACTGCAGATGAAAAGGGGCCGACAAGCGTTGCTTGTCGGCCCCTTTTGCTGCTCAGGCCACGACGCTCAGCTCGAGACCGAGGTACTCGGCAGCCGCGCCCCGGCGGGCCGGCTCGTCAAGGTCGGCGATAGCCTGCTTGACCCTCGAATCGTGGAAGTCAGCGAACCAGGGCTCAACGGCGCGCGAGAGCTGGCCGACCTCCAGGTTGTTGGCCACGCGGCCAAACAGAGTGTCGTGGACCGACACGGTCCGGATGTTCGTATTCATTTTTCTTCCTCCATCTTCTTCTCTTCGGGTGCCCCAGAAAACATGCTTTGATCGCACAGGCATTTCTGAGCACGCCTAGCAGCACTTTGCTGCATGTGCCGCGCCGTCATTGGTGCGGCGTCCACGTGTATCAACGCGTATCCGAGTACTTTATTCCACGAATTCCGTTTTGTCCACGTGACGAAACAAAAACAGTGGGGGGCGCTGGCTCATCGCCAGCGCCCCCCACTACTGCCGCATCTCACGCGTGGCGAAGACCGCCAATCGCATAGTCAGCTTCATCTCCGACTTCGTGGATACGCAGCATGTTCGAGGAGCCAGCGATGCCCGGCGGCATACCGGCGACGATGACAAGCTGATCACCGATGTCCGCCAGGTGCGAGGACTGCACGACCTGATCGAGCTGCCAGACCATGTCGTCCGTGTGCTGCACCTCGGGAACACGGTACGTCTGGATACCCCACGACAGGGCCAGACGACGACGTGTCGATTCGAGCGGGGTGAACGCCAGCATCGGGATCGGACGGCGCATACGCGACAGCAGGCGAGCCGAGGTGCCGGACTGGCTGAAGGTCACGAGGTAACGGGCATCCAGATGCTCGGCGATACGAGCCGCAGCTTCGCAGATAACGCCCGCACGATCGGCGTAGAAACCGGGGATGGAGGCGATGCGCTCACCACCGTTTTCTTCCGTCGACTCGATGATCGCGGCCATCGTACGGACAGTCTCGATCGGGAAAGCGCCGACCGAGGTCTCACCGGACAGCATGACCGCATCGGCACCATCGAGAATGGCGTTCGCACAGTCGGACGCCTCGGCGCGCGTGGGGCGCGGGTTCTTGATCATGGAATCCATGACCTGCGTCGCGACGATAACCGGCTTGGCAGCAATACGGGCAAGCTCAATCGCGCGCTTCTGGACCAGCGGCACGGCTTCCAGGGGCATCTCAACGCCGAGGTCACCGCGGGCGACCATGATGCCGTCGAAGGCCTCGACGATCTCTTCCAGCGCCTCAACAGCCTGAGGCTTCTCGATCTTGGCAATGACCGGGATGCGCTTGCCCATCTCGTCCATGATCTCGTGGACATCCTTGATGTCCTGCGCAGAACGCACGAAGGACAGCGCGATGAAGTCGGCATCCTGCTCGATGCCCCAACGCAGGTCTTCCTTGTCCTTTTCGGACAGTGCGGGGACGGACACAGCAACGCCGGGAAGGTTCAGGCCCTTGTGGTCCGAGACCATACCGGGAACCTCGACGCGGGTCACGACATCAGTATCCGTCACCTCGACGACGCGGACCGCGACGTTGCCGTCGTCGATCAGCAGGCGGTCACCAGGAGCACAGTCGCCGGGCAGCCCCTTGAAGGTCGTGCCGACGAGTTCCTTGGTGCCGGGAACGTCGCGGGTGGTAATGGTGAAGGTGTCACCGATCTTGAGCTCCTGAGGGCCGTCCTGGAACGTCTCTAGGCGGATCTTGGGACCCTGGAGGTCAACCAGGATAGCGACCGCGCGACCGGACGTCGCAGACGCCTTCCTCACGCGCTCGATGACGGCCTCATGTTCCTCAGCCTTTCCATGCGACCGGTTGATACGCGCGACATCCATGCCGGCGTCCACCAGCGCCTGGAGCTGCTCAGGGGAATCAGTAGCAGGTCCAATAGTGCAGACAATCTTAGCTCGACGCATAGATAAGAGTTTACCGCCCAATCACTGTTGAAACGAGGAGGATCCGCGCCGGGTCGACGTGATCATTCCCATGAATCCACCTGTGGCGGGACCTTCGCGCATCGGAAAATGACCGAGTTCAGGATCAGAAGGCCTCGAGGGTGCTCTCGTCGGCGGATTCTTCCTCGGCCACACCCGCACCGACGATATCGTCAGCGTCGCTATCGTCGGGCACCACCTCATCCCCTGTCTCCTCGGTGTCCGCCGCGGCCTCGCTGTCGTCAGCGACGACGGTTGTCGGATGCCCCAGGCGCCCTGCGATGACGAATACGAGTACTCCGAGCGTGAACACGAGCAGGGATGTCCATACGTTCAGGCGCAGACCGAGAACCGTGTGCGCATCATCGATGCGCAGCATCTCGATCCAGCTGCGTCCCGCTGTGTACGCCATCAGGTACAGGCCGAACACCTGGCCTCCGGCGAAGCGGTGACGTCGATCGAGCCACACGATAATGGCGGCTGCGGCAAGGTTCCACAGGCACTCGTAGAGAAACGTCGGGTGGAACAAAGTGCCTGCCGGATACCCGGCGGGCATGTGGGCCACGTCGATCTGAAGTCCCCACGGCATTGTTGTCGGTCCGCCGAAGAGCTCTTGGTTAAACCAGTTTCCCCACCGACCGATGGCCTGGGCGACCAGGAGTGCGGGAGCCAAAGAGTCCGCGATCGGAGCGAAACGCACACCAGCCCGCTTGACAGCGATAAAGGCTCCAAGCGCTCCGAAGGCAACGCCACCCCAGATACCGAGACCACCGCGCCAAATCTGGAAGGCGAGCATCGGATCACCGCCCGGGCCAAAGTAGGCATCCGGGGAAGTAACGACGTGATAAATCCGCGCACCCACAACTCCGAGCGGAATCGCCCAAAGAGCGACGTCATACAGTGTGTCCGGGTTTCCACCGCGGTCTCGGTAGCGACGAGCGGTCCACCAGACGCCGACGATCATACCAACGGCAATAATGATGCCGTAGGCGCGCAGCGGGATCGGACCGAGGTACCAGACGCCCTGCGAAGGCGATGGGATGCCGACAGCGACGAGGGTGTTCACGCGCGGGCCCCGCTGACGCCGGCCTTCAGTTCGGTGGCGAGCTCGCCCAGGGTCTTCAGCCCGCGGTCGATATCGTCATCGAAGAGCTTCTTAACGAGAGCGGAACCCACGATGACTCCGTCCGCGTAGGCCCCGATCTCTCGGGCCTGGGCACCATTGGATACGCCGAGGCCCACGCACACGCGCTCGGCTCCGGCCGCGCGGGTACGCGCCACAACATCGGTGACATGCGCGCCAACCGCGGCACGTGCACCCGTGACGCCCATCGACGAGGCCGCGTACACCCAGCCGCGCGAGTGCTCGGCAATGAGCTTGAGGCGGTGCTCGGGGGACGAGGGTGCGCTCAGGTAGATGCGTTCCAGGTCATACTTATCCGACGCAGCCTCCCACTGCGCGCCCTCTTCGGGCGGCAGGTCGGGGGTAATGAGACCCGAACCACCAACGGCGGCGAAGTCCTTGGCGAAGCGCTCAACGCCCCACCACTCGACGGGGTTCCAGTAGGTCATGGAGCATGTCGAAATGCCGTACGAGGTCAGCTCGTCCACGGCGTGGAACAGATCCTCCAGGTGGGTGCCACGCTCAAGAGCGGCGACGGTCGCACGCTGGATCGTCGGTCCGTCCATCCCGGGATCCGAGTAGGGGAAACCGAGTTCGATGACATCAACGCCGCAGTCCGCGAGGACCTTGCCCGCACGAATCGAGTCCTCGACCGACGGGAAGCCAACGGGCAGGTACGCGATGAGAGCAGCGTCGCCGCGCTGAAGGGCGGCATCGATGGCGATTGCTGAATGGGGTGCGCGCGTCATGTCACTTCTCCTCGTTCTGGTCCAGGACGGTAACGCCCGACGGTCCGGCGCTGGGGTCGATGACCTGCAGCTTCGCGCGCCCATATCCAAACCACCGCGATGCGGTATCCACGTCTTTGTCGCCACGCCCAGACACGGTCACGATGACAATGGGCTCCTCCCCCGGTTCGAAAGGCCCCTCTGCTTCGGCCTTGGCCAACGCCCACTTGCGAACGCCAGCAAGCGCATGAGAGGACTCAATGGCGGGTATAATGCCCTCGGTACGGGACAGATGCAGGAACGCATCCATGGCCTCGGCGTTAGAAATCGGCATGTAGGAGGCGCGGCCCGTACGCGCCAACCACGCGTGCTCCGGACCGACTCCCGGATAGTCGAGGCCGGCGGAAATCGAGTGAGAAGCCTTCGTCTGGCCGTCACGTTCCTGCAGGACGAACGTACGCGCCCCGTGGAGCACGCCCACCTCGTCGGCGGTGATGGAGGCAGCGTGACGCCCCGTCTCGAAACCATCGCCGGCAGCCTCGCATCCGAGGAGCTCGACGCTCGGGTCATCGATAAAAGCGGTGAATGAACCAATGGCGTTGGAGCCGCCCCCCACGCATGCGACCACGACGTCGGGCAGGCGGCCCTCGGCGGCAAGCAGCTGAGCACGCGCTTCGTCGCCGATGACGCGCTGCAGATCACGCACGAGTTCGGGGAACGGGTGCGGACCCGCGGCGGTACCGAAAATGTAGTTGGTCGTCTCAACGTTGGTCACCCAGTCGCGGAAGGCCTCGTTAATTGCGTCCTTCAGCGTCGCGGAGCCCGCCGTCACAGCGATGACCTCGGCCCCGAGCATCTGCATGCGCGCGACGTTGAGAGCCTGGCGCTCCGTGTCCTCACGCCCCATGTAGATCGTGCAATCCAAACCGAGGAGGGCAGCCGCTGTCGCCGTGGCCACGCCGTGCTGGCCCGCACCGGTCTCCGCGATGACCCGGGTCTTTCCGAGCTCCTTCGTCAGCAGTGCCTGGCCGAGAACGTTGTTAATCTTGTGCGACCCCGTGTGGTTGAGATCCTCGCGCTTGAGGAATACGCGCACGCCACCCAAATCGGCTGCGAAACGGGGTGCCTCCGTCAGCAGGGAGGGCCGCCCCGCGTAATTCACGAACAGGTCACGCAGGCGGCGCTGGAAAGACCGATCACGCCACAGACGCTTCCACGCAGCCTCAACCTCTTCGAGGGGACCCATGAGGGACTCGGCGACGAAACGCCCACCGAAATCACCAAAGTACGGTCCTTGCACAAAATTCTCGGCAACCATCACTGTCCTTCCTGACGCGCCGCAGCGACGCGAGCCTTACGATCCGTGCGCAGCGCGGGGTGCTGTCCAGCGCTCACCATGTCCTGAATGCTCGCCATCGGGTCGCCCGACGTCACGAGTGCCTCACCGACGAGAACCGCGTCTGCGCCCCACTTGGCGTATTCAAAGACGTCGTGCGCGTTTGCAACGCCGGACTCGGCGACGGCAACGACATCCTGAGGAATGACGTCGATGACCTGCTCGACGGTCGAGCGGTCAACCTCCAGCGTTTTCAAGTTACGAGCATTGACGCCGATGATAGACGCCCCCGCCTCCATCGCACGCAGGGCCTCGAGACGCGAGTGTGTCTCGACGAGGGCCTCCATACCCAACGAGCGGGTGCGCTCCAGCAGGGACACAAGGACGTTCTGCTCCAACGCCGCGACTATCAGGAGCACGAGATCAGCACCGTGAGCACGCGCCTCGTGGATCTGGTACGGCGTGACGATGAAGTCCTTGCGCAAGATTGGAATGTCGACGGCTGCGCGTACCGCATCGAGATCGGCGAGCGAACCGTTGAAGCGCCGCTGCTCGGTGAGCACCGAGATAACCGATGCTCCCCCGGCCTCGTACGTGGAAGCGAGTGCAGCTGGATCCGGAATCGACGCGAGTGCCCCCTTGGACGGCGAAGAGCGCTTCACCTCGGAGATGATCTTGACGGCACCGTCACGGTTACGAAGGGCACCAAGCGCATCCTTCGCCTCGGGAACCTGGGTCTCCATCTCCTTGATCCGAGCCAGAGGGACGCGATCTTCACGCTCTTTCAGGTCCTGGAGGACCCCGGCGATAATGTCATCGAGAACGCTCACGATGCTCCCCTTTCAGGCAGAAACAATCAATCTTCACCTAGGCTAGCGAAAAATAGCGGACGGTGGGTGAGGCATCCCGTGGGACGAGTCAGGACAGGGGCACCAGGGTCGATGCGCGCACGACGGACTCCACTGCGGCAGCAGCCTTGTTACGGGATTCCTCATACTCCAGCGCCGGCACCGAATCGGCAACAAGGCCCGCACCCGCCTGCACCGAGGCAACGCCATCCTTCAACGATGCCGTACGAATCGCGATCGCCAAATCAGCATCGCCCGACAGATCGAAGTAACCGACGACGCCACCGTATACGCCTCGCGCGGCGGGTTCGAAGTCGTCGATGAGCTCAATGGCACGAGGCTTGGGCGCACCGGAGAGCGTCCCCGCAGGGAAGGTCGCGACCAGAGCATCGAGAGCATCAGCATCCGGACGCAGCACACCCGTCACCGTGGACGAAATGTGCTGAATATGCGAAAAACGCTTCAGCTCCATGAGCGTGGAGACCTCGACCGACGCAGGATCGCACACCTTCGACAGGTCATTGCGAGCCAGGTCGACGAGCATCACGTGTTCCGACAGCTCCTTGGGATCCTCAAGCAGCTCGGCCGCCAGGCGGTGGTCCTGCGCAGAATCCGCCCCACGCGGACGCGAACCGGCGATCGGATACGTCCAGACGCGGCGTCGTTCACTCTTGACGAGGGTCTCCGGAGACGAACCGACAACCTCAAAATGACCGCCCTTCTCGTCGGGCAGGTCCAGGAAGTACATGTAGGGCGAAGGGTTGACCGTACGCAGCACGCGATAGACATCAATGCCGCTGGCTGACGTCGATACATCAAGGCGTTGCGACACGACGATCTGGAACGCATCACCATCTTCAATGGCGCGCTTCGCTGCGTTGACAGAGGACTCGAAATCGGCGCGCGCTGTACGCTCACGTACCTGAGGCGGCGTCGCATCGCTCGTCCCCAGCACCGCGGGCGCAATCGGGGTCGCCAGTTGTGTCGTCATCGCATCGAGGCGCTCAATAGCACGGTCGTACGCCCCATCAACGCCGTCCGCCGAACCGTTGAGGTTCCAGGCGATCGCCATCAGGTACACCGACCCTGTCGCATGATCGAGGGCAGCAACCTCCGTCGCCAACACGAGCGTCGCGTCCGGAATATCCGACTCCTTCGGTGCTGTCGCGGCGAGCGTAGGCTCCCACTCGGGGATGATGCCCCAACCGAGAGAACCAACGAGAGCACCCGTCAGCGGAGGCAATCCGTCAATCGCCGGCGCAGCGAGTTCTTCGAGTGCAGAGTGAACGACCTCAAGGAACGTTCCCTCCTCACGAGCACCTTCCGGGTGGGAACCGATCCACTGTGCGTGACCGTCGCGTGCGACGATGGCGCCAGCACTTGAGGCTCCGACAAAAGACCAGCGCCCCCACGAACCACCGTGTTCGGCAGACTCGAGAATGAAGCTTCCGTAATTGCCATGGGCGAGCTGTCGATAGACGCCAACCGCGCTCAGCTCATCTGCGAGGACACGCCGCACAACGGGGATCACGCGCCTGGAGGCCGCGAGATCGACAAAGACGTCGCGTGGGGGCCAGGTCTGGCCCCACTCAAGGCTCACAGGCTCAAACTGGTACGAAGGCGTCGAAATACTCACCACCCTATTGTCCCATCCGGACGCGTACTCGTCCCGGCGGGGTCCACAATGAGACCGACTGCTACAGCCAGTCCGGAACGACGCCCCACGCGATTGCGGCCGTCAGCGCGGATCCAATCATCCAAGGACCCATCGGCACGCGCGACTTCGTCCCTGCTGAGCCGATCACAATTTTCCAGAGCGCAGCAAAGCCAGCCAGCACGAAAGATAAGGCCAGTGAGGAGACCGCTGCCTGAATACCGACGGTCCCAACCATCGCTCCCAAAACGGGTGCGAGCTTCACGTCTCCCCCACCCATACCGCCGGGCAAACGGTTCAGCAGTGCGATAGGGATAGTCCAAATGAGAGCTCCGGCAACACATCCGATGAGGCGCTGCTGCCACAGGGGCGAAATGATGACGCCAACAATGACACCCACGCTCACGCCGATACCCATCGCCGCGGTATATGCGTTCGGCAGGCGGTGGGTCTGCGCGTCAACGTAGGCACTCAGTGCCCCGATCATCGCAACCGTCATGACAGCCGGCATGCCGGGGCGCATCTGCGCCGCCACAAAAAGGATCGCCCCGACGATCGCGGAACTCCACACAATCGCGTTACGCGTGAGCGGGGTACGAGTCGCTTCAATGAAATAACGCCGCTGAATCTTCCAGCCAGAGCGCCACAGCCACACCAGCACGATAATCCACGTGAGGAATCCGGACACGAGAGACAGATCCGCACTAATACGCTGGGGAAGCCAACCGACGATCACGACGCCGCACCTTCCCGTGAGCGCCGCTCCAGCTCCTCCTCAAGCGCAGTACGCATCACATCAATATCGGGACTGCGCCCGGTCATCAACTGGACCTGCGCACCCGCCTGATAGACGAGCATATCGGTACCTTCCGCGATAATGCCGCCGCCTGCCTCAAAGACGCTACGCAATGCCGTATTGCGCGGGGAATAGACGACATCCAAAAGGACTTGCCCGTCACGTACATCGAGGCACTGCGCGAGCGGATCCGCGACGCCCGCGGGCACTGTTGACACGATGAGGTCAACCGCGCGCGCTGCCTGCAACACGGCCTCGACGTTTGACCATAGAACCTGTTCGATGGTGACGCCCAGACGCGATGCTGCAGCAACAGCTGACCCGGGCCCGCCGAAGCGGCGTGCAGCGACGGTCGACGTCGTTATCCCCAGCTCGCCAAGCGCGGCGAGTGCCGAGGAAGCCGTGGCGCGGGCGCCAAGGATCAGAGCACTCGCAGGCAAGGGGCGTTGCGCGAGCGAACACGCGCGGCGAACAGCCGAGGCGATACCCGCCACGTCGGTGTTAAAGCCGGCGAGAACGCCCGAGGACGGAACAACCGTATTGACCGCGCCGACAGCACTCGCGAGAGGATCGATCGCATCCAGCAGCGGCATCACCGCCTGTTTGCAGGGCATCGTCACCGATAGGCCCGCACAGTTGTCGCCGAGTCCACCGATGAAACCGGGAAGTGATGCGCCGTCCTGCTCGAGGCGACGATACTCCCACCCATCGATGCCGAGCTGCGCCCATGCTGCTCGGTGAATGACCGGCGACAGGGAATGCTCGATCGGAGAACCGATAACGGCGGCCCAGGTCATGAGGCCGTACAGACCTTCGGATTCGCAGCACAGTACGCCTTAAACTGCTCGCGGTTCTTCTCCTGCTCTTCCAGAGTGGAAGCGAACAGGGTCTCACCCGTGTCCAGGTTCACCGTCACGAAGTACAGCCATGTTCCGTCGGCCGGGTGGAGCACAGCCTTGATGGCCTTTTCGCTCGGCTGCCCAATCGGGGTGGGCGGCAGTCCCGGGTGGAGGCGCGTGTTGTATGGGTTGTCGTTATCGAGGTCCGCCTGATCTGGCACACCGCTGGTCTTCCCCACGCCGTACAGCACCGTCGAGTCCATGCCGAGCATGCCCTTCGTCTCTCCGTTCGTATCGGCCAGACGATTATCGATGACGCGCGCGACCATCGGCATGTACTTATCGATGTTCATCTCGCCATCCACGATGGACGCCTTAATGAGGACGGTCTCGCGATCTGCCGGGGCGACGCCCAGACGGTCGAGCTCATCGATCGTGCCCTTGACCATACGCGCGATGAGGGTCGTCGGCGTGTCTGTTTCACCGACCTCATAGGAGCCCGGAAGGAGCCACCCTTCGGCGTTACCGCCTGCCTCGGAAGGCAGGCCGATCGCCTCGGTATCGGCGAATGCCGCATCGACGTCGGCCTCGGAAACACCCATGATATCGACGATGCGCTGCTTGACTTCCGACAGCTTCTGCCCTGCGCCAATAGTCACCGTCGAGTCCACACGGTTTGTCTCGTCCAGCAGGGCGGCAAGCGCTCCGGACGCGCTCATCTGCAGCTTCAGGCGGTACGTGCCCGGGCGGATCGACATGGATGCCGATGTCTTCTCGAACTGGCGCACGAAGGCACCCACGGACTTCACGACGCCCGCTTCCACGAGGGTCTGACCGATCGCGCGGCCGGTGGCCTCCTCATCGATGGTCACTTCAATCGAACCGGTGCCGGGGCCCGGATAGTCATCCGACGACGTTGTTGATGCGTTGAAGAGCTGGTCGTAGGCAACGTAGCTCGCACCGGCGAGCAACCCGAGCACGAGAACGATGATGAAGAACGAACGAATGCGACGACGACGCTTGCGTTTACGGGCCGCACGGCGTTCGCTGGCAAGCCTGCGCGAGCGCATACCAGTCGTTTCTGACGCGGTTTCGGCGATCGTCGCCACGCCACTTGCGCGGGCGGGCGTAGCGGATACACGCGGTGATGAGCCAGTGTCCGTCACCTCATCGAAGGACGGGTGCGCAGCCGCGCGTTGACGAGGGCGCGCTCCGCGCACGGATGCTGCGTCGGCCGAGGCAGAGGCTACCGCAGGTGTGCCGTGAACGGGGGTACGATCTGAATCCTGCGCCGCCGTGGCGTCGGAGCTCTCCTGTGGGGCATCGGAGTAGACCTTGGGTTCACCGGAGTGAATCTCACGGCGAGAACGGAAGGGGTAAGGGGGAGGCGTGCTCACGTGTGTACTCCTTCGTTGGGTTCGAGGATAATCTCCTCACCGGGAGCTCGACCGCCCATGCGTTCAAGCTCGAGAGCCTGTTCCAAGATGATCTGCGCAGCCACCTGGTCGATGACGCTGCGATGGTCAATTTCCGGGATACCTGAGGCGCGCAGTCGAGCGTGCGCCTGGTTGGATGTCATGCGCTCATCGACCATCGCGACCCGAACATCGGGAACAAGCTTCTTGATGCGACGCGCATACTTGCGCGCCCCCTTTGCAGAAATGCCCTCTCCCCCGCGCAGATGGCGAGGCAATCCAACGATTACTTCGATCGCTTCATGACGACGAACGATGTCAGCCAGACGATCAAGATCAGACAGATCGGGCGCCCTGTGAAGGGTTTCGACAGGCATCGTGAGAATGCCGTCGGGGTCGCACCGGCTGACGCCGACACGCACGGTGCCGACGTCCACGCCGATACGAATACCCCGACGAATACTCACAGGGCCTCGATTTCCTTGCGGATCGCATCGATCGCATCCGCGATGCCCTCGGGCTTCGTACCGCCGCCCTGAGCGATGTCAGCCTTGCCGCCACCGCGACCATCGACGTGCGCGAGTCCCGCGCGCAACAACGCGCCCGCGTCGAGCGTCAGCTCGCGCGCACGCTCATTCGTGGCAACCACCAAAGCGGCCTTGCCGCCCTCGGTGCCGGCCAGGGCGACAACCGCGCCGCGCTCGTGCCCCAGACGCGCCACGACGTCCTGGACCAGACCGCGCAGCTCCTTCGTCGGGACACCGTCGACCGCGGCTGCCACGAGGTCGACCGCGCCGATGCGCTCAGCGGATGCCGCGAGGTCGCCACCCCGACGCTTCGCCTGTTCGGCCTGGACCTTCTCCAGCTTCTTCTCGGATTCGCGCAGCTTGGCGAGCAGCGACTCGATGCGCGCGGGCAGCTCGTCCACGCGCCCGCCCACGAGCTGGGACAGCTGGGAGACGAGAGCGTGTTCCTTCGCCTGGAACTCATACGCGCCGGTACCGACCAGGGCCTCGATGCGGCGCACGCCGGAGGCCACCGAGCCCTCGCCGAGCACCGTCACGCGGCCGATGTGGCCCGTCGTGGGCACGTGGGTGCCACCGCAGAGCTCACGGTCGAAGCCGTCGCCGATCGTCACGACGCGCACCTCGGAGCCATACTTCTCGCCGAAGAGAGCGATCGCGCCCATTTCCTTCGCCTTGTCGATGCTCATGACCTCGGTGGTCACGGGCAGGTCCTCGGCCAGCTTCTCGTTCACCAGCTCCTCGATGTCGCCCAGCTGGGAAGCGGCGAGCGCGCTGTTGTGGCGGAAGTCGAAGCGCAGACGCGAGGGCGAGTTCTCCGACCCCGCCTGGTCCGCATGCTCGGACACGACGTTGCGCAGTCCCGCGTAGACCATGTGGGTCGCCGTGTGCGCACGAGCGATCGCCAGGCGACGCTCGGAGTCAATCTCGGCGATCACCGAATCGCCCAGAGCAATGCCACCCTGACGCAGGTGACCACGGTGGACGGTCAGCCCGCGGATCGGAGCCTGGACGTCGGTCACGTCGATCACCGTGTCGCCGCCGGGCAGGCGAATCGTTCCATGATCGGCCAGCTGGCCGCCCATCTCCGCATAGAAGGGCGTCTGATCGAGGACAATGTCGATAGCGGCAGGAGCCTCGGCCGCCGGCACCGGCTGTCCGTCCACGAGGATCGCCTGAACACGGGCAGGCGCGGAGTCCTGGGTGTAGCCGAGGAAGGTCGAACCCCCGCCCATCTCCTTTTCGATCTCGTGGAAGACGCGCACGTCGGTATGGCCAGTCTTCTTCGAGCGCGCGTCGGCGCGGGCGCGTTCCTTCTGCTCGGCCATGAGGGTGCGGAAGCCCTCCTCATCGACGGACACGCCCTGCTCGGCGGCCATCTCGAGGGTCAGGTCGATCGGGAACCCGTAGGTATCGTGCAGCAAGAATGCCGACTTACCCGAGATGACGGGCGCGCCCGTCGATTCCTTCGCGCTGGCCACGGCCACGTCCAGGATCGTCGTGCCGGCGCTGAGCGTGCGACGGAAAGCATCCTCCTCCGCGTAGGCAACCTCGGAGATCGTCTTCCAGTTCGTCTCCAGCTCGGGGTAGGAGGCCTTCATCGCATCCTTCGAGGCCGTCAGCAGCGTCGGCATCGCAGGCTCGTCGACCCCCAGCAGACGCATCGATCGCACCGCGCGGCGGATCAGGCGACGCAGCACGTAGCCGCGGCCGTCGTTGCCCGGACGCACGCCGTCGCCGATGAGCATGAGGGAGGAGCGAACGTGGTCGGCAACCACGCGCATGCGCACGTCATCGTCGTAGGCCGCGCCGGCCTCGGGGCCCGCGGCACCCAGGCCGTAGCGCTTGCCGCTCATCTGCATCGCGGCATCGATGACGGGGAAGACCTCGTCAATTTCATACATGTTGGGCTTGTCTTGCATCACGAAGGCCAGACGTTCGAGGCCTGCGCCCGTATCAATCGCCTTCTTGTCGAGTTCGCCGAGCAACGGGTAGTCCTTGCCGGTGCCCTCGCCGCGCATGAACTGATCGAACACCAGGTTCCACAGCTCGAGGTAGCGGTCACCGCCGGGGTCCACGGTGCCGCCCACGGCCTCGGGACCGTAGGCGGAGCCGCGGTCGTAGTGCCACTCGGCGCAGGGGCCAGCAGGGCCGGGCTGACCCGTATCCCAGAAGTTTTCAACGCGCGGCAGGCGCACGATGTGCTTGGGATCCATGCCGATCTGCTTCGTCAGGACGCTCAGGGCCTCATCGTCCTCGTCCCAGATCGTCACCCAGAAACGATCGCCGTCGAGGCCGTACTTGCCTTCCTCACGCGAGCCGGTCAGCAGGTCCCACGCGAAATTAATGGCACCTTCCTTGAAGTAATCGCCGAAGGAGAAGTTGCCGTTCATCTGGAAGAACGTTCCGTGACGGGTCGTCTTACCGACGTTATCAATGTCGTTCGTGCGAATGCACTTCTGCACCGACGCGGCACGAGGCCACGGCGCGGGCTCGACGCCCATGATGTAAGGGATGAACGGAACCATGCCCGCGATCGTGAACAGAATCGAGGGCTCCGGGGAGACAAGAGAAACGGAAGGACGAATCTCATGCCCCTGCTTCTTGAAGTATTCGAGCCAGCGGGTGCGGATTTCAGACGTACGCATAGTCCCCCATGTTAGACGCTCTGCGCCGCTCACGGCACTTCGGCACGCGCAAGCGGACAGTGGGATAAAAGAAAAACCGCGCCCCCGAGCATCGCTCGGGGGCGCGGAAAAGGCCAGTATCAGCGCGAGTAGTGCTCGACGACCATCTGAACATCGACGGTCACCGGAACCTCAGCACGCTTCGGGCGACGCACCAGGGTCGCCTTCAGGCGGGCGAGATCAACGTCCAGGTACTCGGGGACGGCGGGCAGAACGTCGCGGTGAATACCCTCGGCAGCAATCTCGAAAGGAACCGTGGTCTGCGACTTGGGCTTGACCTGCAGGGTCTGGCCGGGCTTCACGC
>JAHYYD010000002.1:0-10585 GCA_019425105.1 Actinomycetota bacterium | reverse complement strand
GGAACCGTGGTCTGCGACTTGGGCTTGACCTGCAGGGTCTGGCCGGGCTTCACGCGGAACGAGGGACGGTCGACGATCTTGCCATCAACGAGGATGTGACGGTGAACGACGAACTGGCGAGCCTGCTGGATGGTGCGGGCGAAGCCAGCGCGCAGGACGAGGGCGTCCAGACGCATTTCGAGCAGCTCAACCAGGTTCTCACCGGTCAGGCCGACGGTACGACGAGCCTCTTCGAATGTGCGGCGCAGCTGCGACTCACGAATGCCGTACTGGGCGCGCAGACGCTGCTTTTCCTTCAGACGAACGGCGTAGTCGGAGTCCTGGCGGCGGCGCGTACGACCGTGCTCACCGGGGCCGTAGGGACGCTTCTCGAAGTAGCGAACGGCCTTGGGGGTCAGAGCCAGACCGAGGGCGCGAGACTCACGCACCTGCTTGCGGGAACGATTCGTTGCCATGTTTCTTCTTCCTGTTTCTCATGTCATGCCGGAGGTACCGGCATGGGGCCAACTCCAGGATCAATGAGATCCGTCGGCTACGGCCCCAGGTGTCCGCTGGTGCGGACAACTGTTACATCCTAGCGTCTTTTCAGTAAATTGCGAATCACGCCAAGCCGCTTCGTGAGCATCGCCTCATGCCCGTTTTCCGTTGGCTCGTAGTAACACGTGCCTTCCAGGTCGTTAGGTAGGTACTGCTGCGCCGCAACATGGTGCGGATAATCATGCGCATAGAGGTACCCTTCACCGTGGCCCAGCGACTTCGCACCGGAATAGTGCGCGTCGCGCAAGTGCTCGGGAACCGCTCCCCCACGCCCCGCACGCACATCGGCGATCGCACGATCAATCGCCAGGTACGTCGCGTTCGACTTCGGGGCCGTTGCCACGGCGACCACCGCCTCCGCGAGGAGCAGACGGGCCTCGGGCATACCAATCAGCGCAACACCCTGCGCGACGCTCACGCAGGTCGTCAACACCTCAGGGGCAGCCATTCCGACCTCTTCTGAGGCGGCGATCATGATACGCCGCGCAATGAAGCGCGGGTCCTCCCCGGCCTCGATCATACGGGCGAGGTAGTGGAGCGCCGCATCCACGTCAGACCCACGCATCGACTTGATGAACGCGCTTGCCACATCGTAGTGCTGATCCTTGCTCCATCGAACGAGGGCCTGGTTGGCCGCCGCTTCAACGCTCGCGACCGTAATCTCGCCGGATCCATCGTCGCTGGCTACGCCAGCGGCTGCCTCCAGGAGAGTCAAAGACTTACGCGCATCCGAGCCCGCGAGCTGCACCAAGCCAGCCACGGCCTCGTCAGTAATGGAGAAACGGCCCGACAACCCACGTTCATCCGAGAGCGCACGACGAATCAGCCCCTCAATCGCATCCGCATCAAGCGGACGCAGGGTCAGCAGCAACGAGCGCGACAGGAGAGGGGAAATCACCGAGAACGAGGGATTCTCAGTCGTTGCCGCCACAAGCACAACCCAGCGATTCTCAACCGCGGGCAGAAGCGAGTCCTGCTGCGACTTCGAAAAACGATGCACCTCATCGACGAACAGGATCGTCTCTTGTCCCCCGCCGGCAAGAGTCCGTCGAGCATCATCGACTACGCGACGAACATCGCTCACACCAGAGGAAACTGCGGACAGCTCCACAAACCGGCGCCCGGACGCACGAGCAATCAAGTAGGCAAGCGTCGTCTTTCCCGTACCCGGAGGTCCCCACAGGACCACGGAGGAAACAGAGACCCCATCGCTCGCACCCGGAGAGAGCAAGCGCCGCAACGGAGCCCCCTCACCCAACAGGTGCGACTGACCAACCACCTCTGCGAGCGTCGTCGGGCGCATACGAACGGCGAGGGGCGCGCCCGCATTGAAAGCAGGCACGCCCGACTCGTCGACAGACTCAGAATCAAACAGATCCATGAGCCCTAGCTTAGGACAATGTGACTCCATTCGAAGAAGAGCCAATCTTGGGACCTGAGAGAACCTGGACAACGACGAGGCCACCGAGGATCAGCATGCAGGCACCGGCACCCAACAGGTAGCCATTCAGACCTTCAGACTCGTCGCCAGCCAGCGAGGAAGACAACATCTCAGCGTGCAGCTTCACGCCGCCCGAGGCGTCAACGGAAGACCCAGCACCGGCTGCAGCAACCGTCGAAGCGACCTTGAACTCAGCCCAACCGACCAGTTCATGCTGTCGGTTCGCCACGACGACCTTGTAGTCGCCCATCGGCAGGCCCGTGACGTCCATAGTCACCTGATTGGAGTCTTCGACCTGAAGCCAGCGGGCCTCACCGGTCTGCATGATGTTCGCGCTCACCCAGTCGCCGGCAACGGCCTTATCCGAAGGGACATTGATCGTCAGCTGCCCGCCCGTGAAAGCAGCACTCACGCCACCCTTGTTCGCGTCAGTCAGCTGCGACACGTCCGAGATAGGCGACACCGGAGTGTCGGAAGGCTGCGCGGAGCCAGCAGAAGCACTCGCAGAAGGCGTCGGGGTCGGCGTTTCAGAAGGTGTCGGAGTCGGACGCACGGCAGGCAGCTGCGGATCATCAGGCTGAGCTGCGGGATGCTCGGTCGTCGGAGCAGGCGCGGGGTCAGCGCTGGGTTCGCTCGACGGTTCGGGTGCGGGATCGGACGTCGGTTCGGACGCGGGATCGGACGTCGGTTCGGGCGCGGGTTCCGTCGTCGGCTCGGCCGTGGGCTGAGGCGCGGGATCAGCAGTCGGATCCGTCGTCGGTTCAGGCGTACGCGTGTCGTCATCGCCAACAGGCTGATACACGCTCACCGTGTAGCTCACGGGGTCGCCCTCAACGAGGTCTCGGCCTTCCTTGAACATGAGCACCGTGACGGTGTGCTTTGTTCCAGGTGCCCACGTGATGCCCTCGACGTTGTTCTGTCCGTTGGGCACAGGAACCCTCAGGGTGTAGCTGTGCGGACTGGTGGCAACCCACACATCATCCGCAGTAACGGGCACCGTTTCACCGTTACGCTCGTACGTCGGCTGCGCGATGGGCGTCACGCGACCCGAGTCGAGCATCACGCCCCAATAACCCGTATCGCCGTACTGCTTCTCGAAAGAAGAGCCCTGTTCAATTCGAACAGTGAACGCTGTCGTCGGGACAGGGATTGCCCCGTCGTTATCGTCTGCGCGAGCAGCAAACCCTGGGATCGCAAGCGCGATGGCAGCGAACAGGCACAGAGCCATCAGGAGGCTCATCAATCGACTGCGCCCCCCGAGGCCGCGCGCGGCAAGGGCAGAAGCGGCCCGTGCGTGCTGCATACCGTTCTCCTTAGTGACTTAATCCTCGGAAGCATTTGTTCTGAAACTAGAGTAACAGGCGTGGCGCACGAATGCTAAATTCCAACGCACACCAATCGGTTAATGCACATTTTCTCAGAGCACTAGCCCAAATGAAAGGTGATTAGCGCGGCAATCCGTGGGAGCGGCGAACAATACTGACCGTCACGATGGCACCGAGCAACGCAAGAGCACCGCCACCAGCGAGAATCCAGCCATTCAGTCGCGACTCCTCCTCGCGGGCAGCCTGATTCGAGGCCTGCTGTTCCGAGTGAGCTTTGGGACCAATCTGCGATGCGGACACGCTTTGCTGAGTGGAGGAGGTCGAAGGCTCCGGAGTGGGATCCGCGCCGCTACCAGATGCACCGGATGAAGCAGACGAGGACTGTGTCGACGATCCTCCACTACCAGACGACGAACTGGTAGAAGGAATCGACGCAGAAGATGTCGCATTATCAGCCTGCGTTCGTTCGGATGTCTGATTCTCTCCAGACGCACTCGCCGACGACCCGCTTGGCACAGACGGGGTACCGGTAGGGCTCGCGGAGGTGTTCTCAGAGCCCGGATCGTGAGCCGGGGCGACACTGTCATCCGTCACAGGATCGGTAACATCGCTCGTCGGCAGCTCGGTCGGTGACAGCGAACAAGAGCGCGCCTCGGCTGCCGATTCGACGACCGTCACCTCAACCTGCACATTGTTGCCCGTCACGCCATCACCGATCATGACCTGATGTCGCGTTCCAACCGCCCACGTAGTCGGCAGATCGATGTCAGCCGAGAACTTGCCGTCCGTATCGACCTTCGCGACGGACCACGCAGCCTTATTACGTGCGACCGAGGACGGAACCCACGCCGGAAGGATCATGTCATCGGGGCGCTTTTCCCGACCATCATCGAGCGTCACGATCACGAAACCGAGAGCATCCTCGGAGGACGGACCCCAGCCAGTGCCTAACACATGCAACGGCACACCGGTTGCTACGACCGACGACGCTATGATCGATGCCCCTTCTTCGGACGCAGTCAAACACTGCCCTGCATTATCCCCAATCCCATCGGCACTATAAGCGGGGCCGACCGACACGAACATTCCACCGACGACGGAAGCAGAGGCGGTCAGTGCGAGCAGGGACATGTGAAGGCCCCGGCTCTGTGAGCGCGCCTGTGTCGTCATGCGTATTCGTTTCCTTCTGTCTGGGATAGTCTCAACCGATCAACACTGTCACGCCCAGAATGCGCATGTCAGTGCCTGAGTAACCACTGGATACGAGCACCATACTATTGCCTGGTCCGCAAGATGTAATTGCGAGCAACAAGCAAATTCACGGCACACTCGTTCAACACCTGATTTTACCTACATTTATGCGAATTTATCACCGTAACTGTGAGCAATATTATCGAGCAATCACGGCTTCTGATGACCCGCTGGTCAGCATTTGAGATATCGAGAAACACAACGACGATTACCGGCGTGGGATGACGAGAGGAGCTCCCGTCTCCGGATCCTCGATGATGCGGCAGGGCACAGCGAAGACACGTTCTACGAGCTCGGGCGTGACTACCTGGGCGGGCTCCCCCTGCGCAAGGATCTGCCCGTCCTTCATGAAGACGAGGTGCGTAGCATACCGGAATGCAAGATGCAGATCGTGCAGCACGGCAACAACAGTTGTACCCGCGCGTTGCAAGCGCTCGGCGAGGCGGAGCACCTCAAGCTGGTGATTAAGATCGAGATACGTCGTCGGTTCATCGAGCAGCAAGATCTCCGTCGACTGCGCCAAAGCCATTGCAATCCAGACACGCTGACGCTGACCACCCGAAAGTTCACCAACGCGCCGCCCCACGAGGGAGGCGACGCCGGCATCTTCCATCGCACGAGCAACAGCTTCATCGTCTTCACGACTCCACTGACGCAGAAGGGATTGATAGGGGTAGCGTCCCCTCGCAACCAAGTCTTCCACGAGCATATCGCCCGGAGCCACGGACGATTGCGCAAGCAATCCGAGCCTGCGCGCGAGCGCCTTCTGATTCATGTCAGCAACGCTGCTGCCATCCAACTCCACCACTCCGCTACGAACATCGAGAACGCGCGACAACGACCGCAAGAGAGTCGACTTCCCGCACGCATTGGGGCCGACGATGACGGTCAATTCACCAGTCAGCACGTCCAGGGACAGCCCATCCAGAATCGGAGCATTCTTCCCGTAGCCGACGACGATATCTCGGGCGCCCAGCCCCGGCCTCGTTCCCACCTCAGTCACGACCTCACCTCACGAATCAACAGCCACAAGAGATACAAGCCTCCCACGACACCCGTCACAACACCCACAGGAAGCTCAGCGGGAGCAATCAAACGCTGAGCACACACGTCGGAAGTCAACACCAGCAACGCTCCCACGAGCGCGGACGAAGCGAAACCCACTCCCCCGCCACCGCACAGGCGATGCGCAATATGCGGGGCGGACAATGCGACGAACGCGACCGGACCAGCGACGGCCGTCGCGCAGGCAACGAGCAGGATGGCAACAACGATCGACAGAAGACGAATGCGGCGCACGCGCACACCGAGCCCGGTCGCAACGTCGTCTCCCATCGCCACAAGCCCCAGCGGAACTGCAGCCGCGACGCACGCACATGCGACAACGCCGAGCACGATCAGGAGCAGCGTCAGTCGAGCGAACGTGACCCCCGAAAATGATCCGGCACTCCACAGCTGCGCTCGCTGCGCCGCCTCCAGTGGTGCCTTGACGATCAGCAGCGAATTGATAGCGCGCAGCGCAGCAGAGCAACCAATACCGACCAGGACAACACGTATTCCCGTCACGCGCATACCGCCCGCGCAGGCGAGAATAAGCACGCCTGAGAGGAGACCACCGAGCAACGCTCCGAAGCCAGTGACAGCCGGACTCGACCCCAGCACAATAATCGCTATGAGCGCGCCGGTCGCGCACCCCGTCGAAAGCCCGACAATATCGGGGCTACCCAGAGGATTACCCGAGATCGTCTGGAAGATACGCCCCGAAATGCCGAGCGCGCACCCGACCGCGACAGCGGCCAGCATCCGCGGCAGCCGCACAGACTGAACAAAGTAGACACCGAGGAAATCATCTCGAGGCCCGCCATCACCCAGCAGGCGTCGGAAGGAATCCCCAGCACTGAGCCCATAGTCGCCGAGTGTCAGCGAATAGATGGACAAGCCGATCAGAAGAAGGAGGCCGATGATGACTACCGCCGCGCTACGTCGATGGATGCGCACGGAGAAACCCGCTCTCGACAGAGTGGTGTACCGGTGGCTTTCTCGCGTCACGACATGCCCCTTCCACGCGCACCGATAATGAAGAAGGGGGCACCGATCAGGGCTACAACGACGCCAACGGGCACCTCGGAAGGCGCGAGGACGAGACGCGACGCAATATCTGCAATGCACACCCACACAGCGCCCGAAACCGTCGACCAGATCGCGATCGCGCCCTGCCTCGCCCCCACAACGCGTCGGACCATGAGCGGCACCGCGAGGCCGACGAATGTCAGCGGACCGCCCAGCGCCGTCGCTCCACCCGCGAGAGCCGTCACCGCAAGAACTCCCAGTGCCCGAATGAGCCGCACGCGCACACCAAGACTCACGGCGGCATCCTCACCGATGGTGAGAACGCCGAGAGCTGACGAGATCAGAGCTGCGAGGACGCAGCCGCACAGGATAACGACTCCCGCAGCGGCCACGGAGCCCATATCGACTCCTTCCAACGAGCCGGATGCCCAGTAGCGGAACTCGTTGAATGCGAATTGATTCGCCGTCAACACTGCCTGCGTGAGGGATGCAAGAGCCGCAGATACGGCGATGCCCGCAAGAGCCAGCCGAGAACGCGATCCGCCACCGCGCCCCGAAATAGCAAACACGAGCGCCGCGGCCACACCGGCACCAACGAGGGAAGCACCGACCGTCCCCGCACGCGTCACGACTCCGGAGATGGCCGTCACGGAGACAACGACGAACGCCGCACCTGCGTTAATGCCGAGCACGCCGGAGTCGGCGAGCGGATTGCGGGTCATCGCCTGCATGATGGAGCCCGCCAAACCGAGCGCACCGCCGATCATGAGCGCGGCGATCGTGCGCGGCACGCGCAGCTGGGTGACCACCTGAGCGTCCTGACTCGCCCCACCACGAACCAGAGCATCCCACACAACATCGGGAGCAATGGAACGGGAACCGAGGGCGAGCGAGGCCATCGCAACGAGGACAAGCACCAGCGTCGCCACTGCACAAGCAATGGCGACGCTGGCGATACGACGTGTCGTCATGTCAGGTCAGCGACCCGCATCGTCCGACCATCAGGCTCAGGAAGCCGGGACGAACTGGGCCTCGATGCTCGAGACGATGCCGTCCATCAGGAGGTAGCCGCCGGTCGAGGTCCACAGGGAACCGTCGACGGGGATGACGTGGTTCGCCTTGACGGCACCGAGAGAGTCAAAACCAACGGTATTCTTCGCCTCTTCGAGGGCTGCGGCAGAAGCCTCAACACCCGTGTTGCCACCGGCGGACGGGTTGTTCACCGAAGACTTGCCAAGCGTGCCAAAGAAGATCCAGTCCGCATCGATCTGGTCGATGTTCTCCAGGGAGACGGGCTCAGAGTGGCCCTCGCCGTCACGGTCCTGGTTCGCGGGGCGCTTCATGCCGAGTGCGGTCAGAGCCTGTCCAGCGGGGAGCTCCTTGAGGATCAGGCCCGCGCTATCGCCCTGCCAACGCACGACCGAGTACGTCTGATCGAGGTAACCGGCGTCCTTCAGACGGGCGCTCACCGATGCGACATGCTGGTCGAACTCCGCGAGCTTGGTCTCGGCCTGGTCGGCCAGACCCAGCGCATCCGCGGTAAGCGCGAAGGTCTGCCGCCAGTCACCACCGGACTGAGTGGTGAAGAAGACGGGCGCGATCTGAGAAAGCGCAGTCAGGGTTTCCGTGTCGTTGTTCTTCACAGAGGTGCCGTCGACGAGGATCAGATCGGGGTGCGCTGCACCGATAGCCTCAAGGTTGGGCGTGCCGATCGATCCAAGGATCGGGATATCTCCCGCACGATCGATCAGGTAGTTCGGGACGGTCTGCTGGCCGCGGCCGGACACGACACCAATCGGGGTAACACCGAGGGCGAGCGCATTATCGGTCGTCGGCTCGGAGAGCGTCACGACGCGGCTCGGGTGCGACGGCAGGGTCACCTCCTGGCCGGATGCGTCGGTAACAGTGCGCGTCTCGGACGTCGCAGAGGCCTCGGGGGACGAGGCCGGGGTGGGCTGGGTGGACGAGCAGGCTCCCAGGGCGAGAGCGCTCACAGCGACGCCGACGATGGCGCTGATTCGCGTCGACAGGTGCACAAGTGCCTCAATTCAGTCGATCTATTAAGGGCAAAGGTAAGCCTAACCTATAGGGAGCATGGCGCCCCAGTCTGTTTCGTCACTGGTCAGTATGTGAGAGCACGCCACTCATCGAGTGCACGAATCAGCCCTTCCCGCCACCAGGCAACATCATGCCCGCTGCGGTAATGATCCAATTCCACATGGGCTCCCAGGCTCCGCAGAAGCTCCGCACAGTCATCAACGACCGGGCGCATCGTCTGCTCCAGAGTCCCGACCTGCAGGCGTAGCGTCACTCCGGGATGGGGTGCCGCCACCCCAGAGCGCAGGTCTCGCATCAACGTCCCCTCGCCCATGCCTCGCGCAGCCCCACCCCACCACAGGGACGGCGATTGGGCGACGATCTCGTCGACGGGCAGATCCTGTCGTAAGCCAACCTCCAGCGCGGCGAGGCCACCGTAGGATTGGCCGGCGACCATCACGGGACCTGCCCCGGCCTCGTCACACACTGCCTGAAGCAGAGCAGCAACACGATCCGCATCCGTCAGCTCCGCCTCACGCTGCGCACAAGCACCCGCATCGATGGTGACCACACGCAGCCCGGGATAGCGGCGGGTCAGCCAGCCCACACCGTTGGTTCGCCAGATCTCACCGTCGAAGAGAATCAGGGTGCAGGTTGGCACGCTCTCACCGTCATATGTCACGACGCGACGTCCGCCTGCCATCCCCAGCCGCGCGGCGATCGCCTCACCGATCTCGACCTCTCGCACCGCCCGCATCTGGGCGTCGGACAGATCTCGCGACGGCCACACCACTGCCACATCGGGGCCAACAAAGAGCGAAGCCCGCTGCCCACGGCCATTGACGAGGGTCAGAGGATTGGCCGCGTCGGGGCGAGCGCTCTCAACAAACCGAAGCCATTGCCCCATGTCCGTCACGACGCTGACGCACACCTCCGACGACTCCACGATCGCCTGCTGGTAGCTGATGATCGCGTCAGCGGGAAGCGCACACACGAGCGCGTGAGCATTGCCGTCGTCCGCGCCCGCACCCATGCGAAACTCGTCAAGATGCTCGCACGCGCGATCCGTAACCGTGTTCAAGATGACGTAGCAATCAGCGGCGGCCTCGTCTGCGGATTGGAAGGTCACACGAACGGCGTCAACCCCATCAACGATAAGGCGCTGGCCAACAATCGGGAGCGCATCGGTATCGCGATAGATCCCGTCTCTTGTCTCTTGGCGCAACAGGCAAAAACCCGTGCGTGAAAAAGTCGATGCGTCGAATACCACTTGATCAGTCGAACAGCGAAATATCGCCAGCGCCAACACGAGCGACGACCGCATCTCCGCCCGCGAAGTCGATGACCGTGGTCGGCTGCGCCACGCCGACGGGTCCCACCACGACGAGATCAACCTGGTGCCCGATGCGCTCATCGACATCGAAACCATCTGTGAGGGGCTCATCCTCGCCGGGCATAATGAGCGTCGAACACGCCAGGGGCTCACCCAGCGCCTCAACGATCGCCTGAGTGATGACGTGATCGGGGATGCGCACGCCCACCGTGTGCTTCTTCTTGTTCAGCATGATGCGCGGAACCTCTTTAGTCCCCCGCAGGATGAATGTGTAGGGACCGGGCGTGAGCGCCTTCATGGTGCGGAACTCGTGGTTGTCAATAATCACAAGCTCGCCCAGCTGCGCAAACGAGTGACACAGCAACGAGAAGTTATGTTTGTCATCAAGCTTACGGATCGAGCGGATCGTATCCATGCCCGCCTTGTTGCCAGCCTTCGTCGCGATCGCATAGCCGGAGTCAGTGGGCAGCGCAATCGTGCCGCCGCGCTCCAGCAGATCAACGACCGTGTTGACCAAACGTGCCTGCGGATTAACCGGGTGCATCTCGACGTACGACATACCCCTATTGTGCACGAAACCCCCACCGGTCG
>JAHYYD010000199.1 GCA_019425105.1 Actinomycetota bacterium | reverse complement strand
CCCCCGGACGCCTCGGAATCGGCATCATCGGCATGGGCCACGTCGGGCCCGTCATTGGCTCGGCCCTGCGCGCGGTCGGGCATCAGATCGTCGCCGTCTCGGCGTCCTCGCAGGCCTCCCGCGAGCGCGCGGATGCGATGCTCCCCGGCGTTCCGATTGCGACGCCCGAGGAGGTCGTCCGTCGTTCCGAGGTGGTCATCGTGGCCGTTCCCGACGACCAGATCGGTCCCCTCGTGAGTGGCCTGGCCGACCTGGGGGCCTGGCAGAGCGGGCACATCGTCATTCACCTGTCCGGCGCGTCGGGCGTCGGGCTGCTGAGTCCCGCTGCGGCCGCTGGTGCGATCCCGCTGGCGATCCACCCGGCGATGACGTTCACGGGGACCAGCGTCGACGTGGCGCGCCTGGTCGGCACGCCCTTCGCGGTGACGGCGGCGGCCCCCTTCCTGCCGATCGCCCAGGCCCTCGTCGTCGAGATGGGCGGCGAACCCGTCGTCGTCGCCGAGGAGGACCGCCCCCTCTACCACGCCGGCCTCGCCCACGGCGCCAACTTCATCGCCGGCATCGCCGTGCAGACGACGCGGATTCTCGCGCAGGCGGGCATCGAGAACCCCGCGCTCTACGTGCGCCCCCTCCTGGAGGCGGCCCTCGACCGCGCGCTCACCGAGGGGGTTGCGGGCATCTCCGGGCCCGCCGCCCGCGGGGATGCGGGAACGATCGCGGCGCACGCGCGCTGCCTGGGTGCCCGGGAGGGCCTCGCGGGGGAGCGGGACACCTACGCGGACATGACCCGTGCCCTGACCCGCCTGCTGCGCGACGCGCGTCTCCTCGACGAACGGGCTGCCACCAGCGTCGAGGCTGCCCTGCTCGATCCGGGTGCCTGACGTCTCCCGACCTCGTTCCCCTCACGCGCACCTGCGAGCGCGCTCTCAACCCCGGCCTCGTCGAGGAAATAGAAGGCGTGAGGAAAGCGACTCGATTGCGCACCGGCGGGCCGAAGTTGCAAGAATAGAACTATGACTCATCGTCCTGTCCTCACCCACACGCGTGCCGAGCTGGCTGACGCCCTGTCGCACCTGCACGGCACGAAGGCTCTTGTGATGACCATGGGTGCCCTCCACTCCGGGCACCTGCAGCTCGTGCGCGAAGCCCGCGAACTGGCCGATCACGTGATCGTCACGATCTTCGTCAACCCCACGCAGTTCGCGCCCGGTGAGGATTACGACGCCTACCCGCGCACCCTGGACGCGGACATGGACGCGCTCGAGACGGTGGGCGCGGACCTCGTGTGGGCACCCGCGCCGCAGGACGTCTACCCCACGCCCGCGACCGTGTCGATTGATCCGGGTCCCATCGCGCGCGTCCTCGAGGGCAAGACACGCCCCACGCACTTCGCGGGCGTCGCCCTCGTGTGCACCAAGGTCGTCAACCTCGTGCGCCCCGACGTGGCGCTGTACGGGCAGAAGGACGCTCAGCAGCTGGCCGTCCTGCGTACCGTTTTCTCCCAGCTGGACATCCCCGTGCGCGTCCACCCCGTGCCGATCGTGCGCGCCGAGGACGGCGTCGCCCTGTCCAGCCGCAACCAGTACCTGAGCGATGAGGAACGCATCCGCGCCCGTGCGCTCTCGCGCGCGCTTCGTCGCGGTGCCGAGGCCGCCGAGGCCGGGGCGCAGCCTGCGGACATCGTGTCCGAATGCCGCTCGGTCATCGAGGCCGAGGGCGGCATTGACCTGGACTACATCGCGCTCGTGGACGCGGGGACCTTCGAAATCCTTGCGGGCATCGAGTCCGTGCCCGTCGGCGAGGGGGCTGCTGCTCCCACGATCCTGTCCGACGGCTCGCGCGAGGGACGCATCCTCATCGCCGCCAAGGTGGGCACGACCCGCCTCATCGACAACATGGAGGTGCCGCTGCGCGGTGCCTCCACACCCGTCGGCCTCGCCGAGCGTGCGGGGGACCTCGCATGATGGAAATGACCCGCGAGATGGCGATCGGCAAGATCCACCGCGCCGTCGTCACCGGCGCCGACCTGCATTACGTCGGGTCGATCACGGTGGACGAGGACCTACTGGACGCCGCGAACATCGTTTCCGGGCAGAAGGTCGACATCGTCGACGTCAACAACGGCGAGCGCCTCTCGACCTACACGATCGCGGGTGAGCGAGGCAGCGGCACGATTCAGCTCAACGGCGCGGCCGCCCACAAGGTGACCGTGGGCGATCTGGTCATCATCATGGCCTACGCCCAGGTGCCCGAATCGCTCGTGCGCCGGGTCAAGCCGTCCGTCGTCTTCGTCGACGGCTCCAACAGGATCGTCAGCGCCGGCGACCATGCGGGCACGGTTCCGGAGGACTCGCAGCGGGCTCGCGAACTGGGCTTGAAGAGCTCCGGCGTCTAACCAACGCTTGACAGCACGGGCAAGCGCCCACTGGTGACAGTGGGCGCTTCGTGTATCTGGGGCCCTTTTATGTGCGCGTTAACCCAAGTGGAGGCGGTGTGGGTGCCCTGCCTCCGTTGCCACCAGTGGGGCCCAGCTGCCGTGAAGAGGTGACGCCAGAGCCGAGGCAGGCATAACATGCGCAACTTTACGTCCGAAACGCGCGCTAGAATGAAGCCAAAACATGCGCTAATGTCTGTCCAAAACATGCGCTGAAATGCGGCCAAAACATGCGCTACAACAGCTTCATGTGCTACTTTTTGCTTGAAAGAGAGGGAAAATGTACCGGTCGCGTATTCTTGATCGCAGCGTCGAATCTGCATTGCGAACCTCGGGTGGTGTGCTGATCGATGGTGTCCGTGCGTCCGGCAAGACGCAGACGGGGCGCCACCACGCCGAATCGGTCGTGATCCTCGATGATGGTTCGCCTAGTGTTGCAGCTGCTCTCCAGGTGGATCCGCGCTTGCTGCTCGAGGGCGAGACTCCGCGCCTCGTTGATGAGTGGCAGCTGGCACCCGAGCTGTGGAATACGGCCAGGCATGAGATCGATCGGCGTGGCATGAAGGGCCAGTTCATTTTCACCGGGTCATCGGTTCCCGCTCAGGATGCGATGCGACACTCCGGTGCACACAGATTCGTGCGTCTGCGGATGCGCCCTATGACTCTCGAAGAGCGTGGGCTAGGAGTTGGAACCGTCTCGCTCGGGGGCCTCTTCGACGGTGATCTGCCCACCCCTGCTCTCACCTCGCCGATGGATGTTCCCACAATGCTCTCTGCCCTCGTGCATGGAGGGTGGCCAGCAGACCTTGATTTGGCAGAGAAGGACGCCCAGCGTAATCTGCGCGCGTACCTTGAGGATGTTGCTGTCAGTGACATTGCGCGCCTGGATGATGAACCGCGCCGTAACCCACGAACAGTGACAGCTTTGCTGCGCTCGCTGGCGCGCAACCTGTCGTCCGAGCTGAAGCTGACAACGATCGCGGCGGATATGCGAGGCGTCGGTGATATTCAGCCGCGTACCGTTAGCGGGTACATCGGTTCGTTGGAACGTATCTTCCTTGTCGAGGAACAAGACGCGTGGTCTCCACAGATACGCTCGAAGACTGCTATTCGCTCCGCCTCTAAGGTTCACTTTGTTGATCCGGCGCTGGCTGCTGCGGCCTTGGGAGCATCCTCGCGTAAGCTGCTCGCGGACTTGAACACGGCGGGACTCTGGTTCGAATCGATGGTCGTCCAGCACCTGCGCACCTACATGCAGGAGCTTGGGGGGCAGGTCATGCACTACCGAGATAAGGCGGGACGAGAGGTCGATGTGATTGCCGAGCTCCCTGATGGTCGATGGGGAGCGATTGAGGTCAAGCTCGGGCAACCCGCGATACCTGCTGGAGCCAAGAGTCTGATGCGATTCCTTGAGGTGGTTGACGATGAGCGCATGGGGGAGCCTTCCTTCGCTGCTGTCGTGACGGCTGATGGTCCAACGATGACGCTCGAGGGCGGGGTTACCACGTTCTCACTGGCCGCTCTCACCGCCTCATGAACGAACGTCGGGGAGTCCCACTGACAGCGCGAGAAGGAAACGGGCCGAACGCTTCGTGATCTGCCCAACCGGGCCCCTGCCTCGTTGCGGGGACAAATCCCGGTACGATAGGCGCATGACCGATTCTTCTACGCCCACGCAAGCACCCGCAGACGACACCCCCGAGCAGGTCAAGGTTCGCGCGG
>JAHYYD010000198.1 GCA_019425105.1 Actinomycetota bacterium | reverse complement strand
GCGTCGGAGACCATGCGCACGTACAGGTCGAATCCGACGCCTTCGACGTGGCCGGACTGCGCGCCTCCTAGGAGGTTGCCGGCGCCTCGGATCTCGAGATCGCGCTGGGCAACTGCCAGGCCCGCGCCCAGCTCGGTGTTCGCGGCGATCGTCTTCAGGCGCTCGTGCGCGGTTTCGGTCAGGGCCTTGTCGCCCGGGTAGAAGAAGTACGCGTAGGCGCGTTCGCGGCCTCGCCCCACGCGCCCGCGCAGCTGGTGGAGCTGGGACAGGCCGAAGGTGTCGGCACGATCAACGATGAGTGTGTTCGCGTTGGAGATGTCCAGGCCGGTCTCGACAATGGTCGTGCACACGAGGACGTCGAACTCGTGATTCCAGAAGTCCTGAATGACGCCCTCGAGCTGGTGCTCGTTCATCTTGCCGTGGGCGGTACGCACCCGGGCCTCGGGGACCAGCTCGGCGATGTGGGCTGCGACCGAGGCAATCGAGTCAACCCTGTTGTGCACGTAGAAGACCTGTCCGTCGCGCAGGAGCTCGCGGCGGATCGCGGCGCTGACCTGGGCGTCCGTGTAGGCGCCGACGAAGGTGAGGACGGGCTGGCGTTCCTCGGGCGGCGTCTGGAGGATCGACATCTCGCGGATGCCGGAGATCGCCATTTCGAGGGTGCGCGGGATGGGGGTGGCGGACATGGACAGAACGTCCACGTCGGTGCGCAGGGCCTTGAGCGTCTCCTTGTGCTCGACGCCGAAGCGCTGCTCCTCGTCGATGATGACCAGGCCGAGCTTCTTGAAGGAGACAGTGCCGGTCAGCAGCGAGTGGGTGCCGATCACCAGGTCGACCTCACCCGAGGCCAGGCCCGCCTTGACTTCCTCGGTTTCCTTCGGGGTGGAGAATCGCGACAGGGTGCCGATGTGTACGGGGAACCCGGCGTAGCGCTCGGCGAAGGTCTCGGCGTGCTGGGTGACCAGCAGGGTCGTGGGCACGAGGACTGCGACCTGATAGCCGTCCTGGATGGCCTTGAACGCGGCGCGCACCGCAATTTCGGTCTTTCCGTAGCCGACGTCGCCGGTCAGCAGGCGATCCATGGGCACGGGCTTTTCCATGTCGGCCTTGACCTCGTCGATGGTGACGAGCTGGTCGGGGGTCTCGACGTAGGGGAATGCATCCTCGAGTTCGCGCTGCCAGGGGGTGTCGGGCCCGAAGGCGTGCCCCTTGGTCTGCTGACGCACCGCGTACAGGCGGATGAGTTCCTTGGCGACCTCGTTGACGGCCTTCTTCGCGCGTGCCTTCGTCTTCGCCCAGTCGGCGCCGCCCATCTTCGTCAGGGTCGGCTCGTCGGATCCCGTGTACTTCGAGATCTGGTCGAGCGCGTCGGTGGGCACGAAGAGCCGGTCGGCGGGCTGTCCGCGCTTGGAGGGCGCGTATTCGATGACCAGGTAGTCGCGCGTCGATGCGGCGTCTCCTCGCCCGATTGTGCGCGAGACCAGCTCGATGAAGCGTCCGATGCCGTGCTGGTCGTGGACGATGTAGTCCCCGGGGTGCAGGGTCAGTGGGTCCACGCCCTTGCGCCTGCGCGAGGGCATGCGTCGCATGTCGCGCGTGGATGCGCCCGCGCGCCCGGTGAGGTCACCTTCGGTGAGGATCGCGATCTTCAGGTGCGGCGCGACGAAGCCGACGCCCGCCTGCGCGGTCGTAATCGTGACGAGGCCGGGGTCGGGGCGCGCTTCCACGTTGTCCGCGAGCGCGGCGGGGCACGAGGCGTCGGTGAGGATGGATCGGATGCGCCTGCCCGGGCCGGGGCCTTCGGTGGTGACGACGATGCGCCAGCCGCCTCGGGCCAGGTCGGTCAGGTCGGCGGCGGCGCGGGCGAAGTCGCCGCGGTAGGGGTGCACGTCGCGGGCTCCCACGCGCATGAGGGTGGGCGAGACGACGACGGGCGCGGGACCATCCGTTGAAGGTGAGGCGGCCTCGGCCTCGTCGATCGCGGAGGCGAGGTCGGCGGGAGGCAGGTCGGTGAGCTCCCACCAGGGGCGCGTGCCGCTCCCCCAGAGGTCCGACAGGTCCAGGAACGAGGCCCTGGAGGCCTCGAGCGGAGTATCAGCTCCCCCGGCGGCGGCGCTCCACGCGGCGGCGAGGAACTCCTCGGTCGTGGCCACGAGGTCGGCGGCGCGCGCACGGATGCGTTCGGGGTCGGAAGCGAGGATCGGCGAGCCTGTGGGCAGCAGGTCGAGGAGGGATTCCATGCCGCCCACGAGGATGGGGGCCAGGGATTCGATGCCGGGAGCGGCGATTCCCTCGGCGGCGAGGGTCAGCATCTCGGCGGCGCCGGGCAGGCGGTCGGCGGCCTCGCGGGCGCGAGCGCGCACGGCCTGGGTAAGGAGGAGCTCCCGGCAGGGCACGGCCCACAGACCGTCGGTGGCCTCGCCGAGGGTTCGCTGGTCGGAGACGGAGAAGGCGCGGATGTCGTCGACCTCGTCGCCCCACAGCTCGACGCGCAGCGGGTGGGGCTCCTGGGGCGGAAAGACGTCGAGGATCCCGCCGCGCACGCTCATCTGGCCGCGTCCTTCGACCATGTCGACGCGCTCGTAGCCGAGCTCGGCCAGTCGGTTCGTCACGTCGGTGAGGTCGAGGATGTCGCCGGTGCGCACGCGCACGGGTTCGAGGTCCGCCAGGCCTGAGATGATCGGCTGGAGGAAGGCGCGGATCGGCACGACGAGGACGGACAGCGGGCCCGCGCTCTCATCCCCTTCGATGGGGTGGACGAGGCGACGCAGGACAGCGATGCGACGCGCCATCGTGTCGACCTGGGGCGACAGACGCTCGTGCGGCAGGGTCTCCCACGCGGGCAGCATGGCCACGCCCGGGATCCACGAGGCCAGGGCGTTGGTCAGCGACTCGGCGTCACGCCCGGTGGCCGTGAGGACGACGAGCGGCGTGGCCGCGCGCGAGGCGACGGCTGCGAGGAGTGGCGGCCTGATGCCGACGGGTGCGACGATCGTGCCCGAACGGCCCGCCTCGATGGAGTCGGTGGCCGTCTCGATCGCGGGATCGGTGGAGATGTCCGGGAGGAGTCCGGTGAGTAGCACGCGCTGCCTTTCGCGGTGAGAGTGCACAGCGGCGCCCAATGTGGGGCACCACCTCGTTCAGGACCCGGTGTGAAGGGCCATCTGGGTGGGGGCGAATCCCTTGGTGACGATGTCTTCGACGACGTCAGCAGCCTGCTCGAAGGTGACGTCCCAGTCGGGGCGCTCCTTAGTGGGCAGGGCACCCAGCACGTAGTCGGCGGGGTCCATGCGCCCCGGCGGGCGCCCCACGCCGATGCGCAGGCGGGCGTAGTCGCGCGTTCCCAGGTGTTGGCTGAGGGACTTCAGGCCGTTATGGCCGCCTTCTCCCCCGCCGACCTTGAGGCGCAGCGTGTGCGCGGGCAGATCCATGTCGTCGTGGATGACGAGGATACGCGAGGGCGGGATCTTCAGGAAGGATGCGAGCGCGCTGATCGGCCCGCCGGACGTGTTCATGTAGCTGTCGGAGCGGGCCAGGACCACGCGGGGGCCGGGCACTCCACCGGGGCCGATCCCCAAGCGCACGTCGGCGGTGTGCGTACGCGAACGATGCGACGTCAGGGTCGCACCACCGCGCGAGGCGAGCACGTCGAGGGTCAAGTACCCGACATTGTGTCGAGTGGAGGCATACTGCGCGCCGGGATTACCTAACCCGACGACGAGCCACGGTCCGTCAGTCGTCATACTCCGATTGTGCCACCCGCGCCGAGAGCATGTCCCACTGGGGAGCGTCCTCGACGACGGGGGCTGCCTCACGTCGGGACTCGGCCCACGCGTCGGCGAAGAGCTGCGCCCACTTGGCGTAGGCCGCCGAGTTGGGGTGGAAGAAGTCCGCCGCGTGGTAGGCGAAGGTGTAGGTCGGCAGCGAGTATTCCTGGGTGAGAGAACGCAGGTCAACCAGATGGGCGGCACTGTCGGCGACCGTTGCACCGATGCGGTCGGACATGTCCTGCGCACGGCTTTCCTGCGGCATGATGCCGAAAGACGGGATGGTGGACACCAGGGCGTCAGCAGGCAGGGAGGCGAGAACGCGGCGCAGGCGTTCCTCGAACTGTCCGGGTGCCATGTCCTCGGCCATCACGTCGTTGCCGCCGATGGTCA
>JAHYYD010000197.1:1262-4202 GCA_019425105.1 Actinomycetota bacterium | reverse complement strand
CGTACATCCAGATCTGGTTGAAGATCTGCCACAGGTGCGAGATGTCGCGGAAGTACACGGACGCGATCGACAGGATGAGGCCCATGCCGATGACGAAGAGCATCGCGAGCGCCGTGATCACGATGACCGCTGGGATCATGAGCAGCACGCCGGGGCCGCCGGCGATGCACATGATGACGATGATGACGGCCAGCTCGAACGCGAAGTCGTAGGCCAGGGCCAGGACCGAGGAGTAGATGAGGACCTGGCGGGGGAAGTAGACCTTCGTCAGCAGGCCCGAGTTGCCCACGAGGGAGTCCATGCCGCGCTGAATGCCGCTCGACATGAAGTTCCAGGCGATGACGCCCACGCCGATCCACAGCGCGAAGGACGACAGCCCCGAGTTCACGCCCTTGTCGGCCTCGCCGCGGAAGACGACACCGAAGATCAGCGCGTACACGGCGATCGTGGCGACCGGGTTGATGAAGGACCACAGGCGGCCAAGCGCGGTGCCCTTGAACTCCGAGGAGATCGAGCGCTGCGCCATGCGCATCGTCAGGTCAACGACCCGTTTCGTCTCAGACACCGGTTCTTCCATCCTTTCTGTGCTGGTCGGAAAAATTATCTTACTCGGTCAAATCCGGCGTCAGCACAAGATAGCGCCCCGTATGCGAGGATGCGTCCCGGATCGTGGAGGCCAGGCTCATCGCTCACCCTTCATGGATCGGATCTTGTGGGCGAACCCTCGGGCCGCTCGGTACGCCGGCTTGAGGGCATTGCCCAGGCCGGGGGTGCGCACCATGATGTTGGTCTTGACGGCGCCCAGCAGGTTCGGGACCGTTCCCATGCGCGCTTTGAGGAAGGACACCTGGTCGATCGCGAAAGCGGGCATCATCGAGGAGGTCGCGGCCAGCTTGTACTCGAGGTAGCCGTAGTACACGCCCGCCCACTTCGGGGTCATGACGGGGCGCACGTAGTAGCCGCGCGACAGGACCGCGTAGGCCAGGAGGCGTTCGATGACGTGGGCCAGCGATCCGTCCTTGTAGCCGCCCTCTTCGGGGAAGTCCTCGGGGACGAGGCCGGCGCCGGTCAGCAGAGACAGGGCCTCGGGGCGCGCGATGAACATGGAGCCGTAGGGCGCCAGCGGCTGGTCGTCGTCGAAGGGAACGGTGATGCCGACCTTCTTGGCGAACTCGCGGGCGGGCTGGCGGTTCGCGAACCAGGCGTGGCCCATCGTCGGGTACCCCATGTGCGGCATGGGTGCAATGGCCATGCCCAGGCCCGGGTGGGCGGCGAAGTCGGCGAGGATGCCGGCCACGTGATCGGAGGAGGCCAGCAGGTTGTCGTAGAGGTGCTCCTTGAAGAGCTGGGCCGCGTTGTAGTCGTCCTGGACGGACTTCTTCGAGTGGATCTTCACGACGACGTCGTACTCGCCCGAGGTGAGCACATCGCCACAATCCACGAGGAACGCGCCGATGTCTCGGCCGCGGTTGGAGGACACGACGCGCACGTTGGCGTCCACGCCTCGTTCCTGGGCGCGCGCCTCGATGAGCGCCTTGTTCTCCTCGTTCGAGGTTGTGGCCACCAGGTGGTATCCCGCGGGCAGGACGCTCAGGCGGTCGAGGATCTCGTCGGCCATGTCGGCGTAGAAGATGTGGGCGACGGCGAGGACCTTGAGGGAGGCGGCCGCATCCAGGGTGGCCTGGTCGGCGCGCGGCGGGACGACGGTCGTCAGGCCCGCGTTCGTCACGAGGTCGCGCGGACGCGAGGTGCGCGCGAGGTTTGTCAGGATCAGGTCCGTGTCGTAGCCCGCCCGCTCAGCCAGCTCCAGCATGTCCGCGCCGATGATGGCGTGGCGGTCCAGGTAGAGCGGGTCGTGGAAGAGGTTACGACGCTTGAGAATCGGGCAGCCGTCCGCGAGCAGCAAAGAGGCGTTATCGAAGACGGGGTTACGCGAGGGGTAGTCCTCACGCGGGTAGGCCACGACGTGCGTGTAGCCGAGGTCCCCGAAGTACTCCGTGAAGCGCGACTCGTGCCACTGGATGGAGTCGTTGTAGGAGCGAATCGGGGGCATCTCGTCCCAGTACTTACGGAAGTCCGGGGAGCTGAGCAGCGGGTTGCGCACGGCAATCCAGTGGGACTGGATGTGCCGCGGCATACGGGTGGCGGCCAGGAAGGGGTGGGGGCGTACCTCGTCATGTTCGGTGATGCCCCAGAAGTCGACCGCCCCGGCGGCCTCCACGCGGTCGAAGAGGTTCTTCCACGGGTTGATGGGCGCGAAGAAGGTGTAGTTAAAGAGGATCAGCTCGTCGATCTGACCGAGGCGATCCCAGCCGAAGCGCGCGATGCCGTCGCGGTATCCGCCCACGTCGAAGCCGGTATTTTCCCGCTCGAAGACCTCGGTGGCACCCTTCAGGAGGCGCTCACGCGCGGTGTCGTCCAGAGGAGAGTTGGAGACGACGAGGATCTCGTCGAGGTACTCGCGCAGCGAGGTCAGGCACTCCACGATGTAGTCGTCGACGAGGCCCTGGGGATCGAAGAACAGGAAGATACCGGCGCGCTTCACGGTCTCACTCCTTTGAACCGTCGACGGCCGCCAGGATCTGTCGGATCTTCGTGGCGTCGCCCCACACGCCGGGCGAGTCGTAGGGACGATCCGGGAACGCCCCGTACTCGAGTGTGATGTCCAGGTCGTTGTCGCGGATGTAGGCCTCGACGCGGTCGGCGAGGCTCATGGGCTCGCCGCTGCAGATGTTGATGATGCCATCGATCTCGTCTTGGGAGACAGCGGCGGCGATCTGGTAGGCCAGTTCCTGGATGGAGATGAAGTCGTAGAGGTTCTTGCCCGTGGTGAAGGGGAAGGTCTTCTTGCCTTCCTGGGCAGCCGCCAGGAGCTTGGAGAAGATCGAGGAGCCGTGCGCGTCGTCGCCGACGATGTAGTAGCCGCGCAGCCACTGCATG
>JAHYYD010000197.1:0-1162 GCA_019425105.1 Actinomycetota bacterium | reverse complement strand
GCGATGGAGCGAGCGATGGCGCGCGCGACGACGCCCCAGGGGGCGTGCTGGGCGGCGACGATGATGCGGTTGCGGGCGTTGACCCTCAGGAACATGGGCGAAGACGTGCCGGAGGAGGCGGCGTGCTCGTGGTCGACGACGGCTCCGGCGACGAAGCGCACCTCGTAGCCGGCCTCGCGCAGCTTGTAGGACAGGTCCGTGTCCTCGTAGTACATGAACAGGTCGGTACGTACTCCCCCGACAGCGCGCCACGCGTCGGCGTCGATCGCGCACGCGCCGCCGCATAGGCCGAAGACCTCGGGGGCGGGCAGCGGGGAATCGGCGGGGTCCAGCCAGGAGCGGTCATACCCGTTGCCCGCATTGTCGACCTCGTTGCCGGTGGAGTTGATGAGGACCTGCCCGCCGCCCTGCGCGTCGGTGACGCGCGTCCAGCGGCTGCCGTCGCGGGCGACGAGAAACTCCTCGTCGGAGGGGGTGGAGGGACGCCAGGTACCGGTCAGGAGGATGAGCGCGGTCGTGGCGCCCACGGCCTCACCCAGGGGGGCCAGGAGCGCGTCGAGGAACCCGTCGCGCACGGTCGCGTCGTTGTTGAGCAGGACGACGGAGCCCTCGCTCAGGCCGGCCGCTCCGGCCATGACGCCGGCGCCGAAGCCGTCGTTGGTTCCTGCATTGACGAGGGAGACACACGCGGGATCGGCCCCGGCGCGCAGCTCCTTGAGCCCTTCGCGCAGGACGATGAGCGAGTCGTCGTCGGATCCGTTGTCGACGATGACGAGGTGGTCGCCCTCCCCCATCTGCGGGGCGATCGAGTGGGCGGCGCGCAGGGTGAGCGGCGCGTTCTTCCAGTTGACGAGGATAACCCTCGCGCTGCGCGCCCTCATCGCTCGCCCGCCAGGGATGCGTAGATGGCGGCGTGCGCGGCGGCGGAGGCCTCCCACGTGTAGTCGCGGGCGCGCTCGATACCGGCGGCGGCGAGGCGATCGTGCTCGCTCCCCGAGGCCGCTTCGAGGGCCTCGGCGAGGGCCGAGGCGTCGGTGGCCGGCACGAGGATTCCCGCATCTTCTCGCGTAATTTCCGCCATGCACGTGTCCGCGCTGGTCACGACGGGGGTCCCGTGCGCCATGGCTTCGAGGACGGGCAGGCCGAAGCCCTCCCAGATCGA
>JAHYYD010000196.1 GCA_019425105.1 Actinomycetota bacterium | reverse complement strand
AAAACACCGTGACCCCCACCACACACCCCACAAACCCAACAAACACAACGAAAAGAGGGCGTCCAATGCACATCGGACGCCCTCTGATTTGGAAGCGTTAGCTCAGTTCGAGCACGGCGAGGTTCTTGCGGCCCTTACGAATGAGAGCCAGTCCACCCGCAAGCACGTCCTCCTCACGTAGAACGGCCTCGGGATCCCCCACCTTGACGTTATTGATAGAGGCACCACCGGAGGTGATCGTGCGACGAGCAGCCGTCTTCCCCTTCTCGAAGCCGAGAGCAACGAGAGCATCGGCCACGGTGGATTCACCGATTGTCACCGACGCGCGTGGGAGGTCGGCAGTCGCAGCTGCCAGGGTAGCCTCGTCCAGATCCCGGATGTCACCGCCACCCCAGAGGGCATCGGTCGCCGCCAGAACGCGCTCAAGCTGCTCGCTGCCGTGCACAAGCTCGGTGACGGAGGCAGCGAGGGCCTTCTGCGCAGCGCGCTGGTGGGGACGCTCGGCCACCTCAACAGCCAGTGCCTCGATCTCCTCACGCGACTTAAACGTGAAGATCTTCAGGAAGCGCACGACATCATCGTCCGCGACCTGGAGCCAGAACTGGTAGAAGGCGTAGGGGGTCATCATCTCCGGGTCGAGCCAGATGGCGCCGCCCTCGGACTTACCGAACTTCGTGCCGTCCGCCTTCGTGATGATCGGGGTCGTCATGACGTGGGTGTCGACGCCCTCAACCTTACGGATCAGGTCGACACCGCCGACCATGTTGCCCCACTGGTCGTTGCCGCCGGTCTCAAGCGTGCACCCGTGGCGACGGTAGAGCTCAAGGAAGTCGTTGGCCTGGAGTACCTGGTAGGAGAACTCCGTGTAGGAGATACCCTCATCCGATGCGATGCGACGCGCGACGATATCCTTGTTGAGCATCGTGCCCACACGGAAGTACTTGCCGATCGTGCGCAGCAAATCGATGGCGCTCATCTCCTGGGTCCAGTCCAGGTTGTTCACCATCGTCGCAGCTGCGGGTCCCTCAAAATCAAGGAAGCGAGAGATCTGCGAACGCAGGCGATCCGCCCATCCCTTGACGACCTCGGTCGACTGGAGCTGGCGTTCGCCGCTCTGGCGCGGGTCGCCGATCTGCCCAGTCGCACCGCCCACGAGCGCGAGCGGCCGATGGCCAGCGAGCTGCAGGTGGCGCATGACGATCAGCTGCACGAGGTGGCCGTGATGAAGAGAAGGAGCAGTCGGGTCATAGCCGCAATAGAAGGTGACAGGTCCGGCGTTCAGGTGCTCACGAAGCGCCTCGAGGTCGGTGTGCTGAGCGAGCAGCCCACGCCACTGCAGTTCGTCCAGAATGTCTGTCACGAAAGTTGTCCTTCCTTGCGGATTCGACGGATGAATACCGTCTTAGTGTATCGGCTTGCGAGTAGGGGTGTTAACGAAGCGCCGAGGCCGCCCACGTGCGCGCTTGCGCGAGGCCAGCCTCAGCCTCGGCGATCTGCTCGCGTACCCGCTCGGGGGCTGTACCGCCACGGCCCAGGCGCGCGCCCACGGAGCCTTCGACGGTGAGCACGGAGCGCACCTCGGGGGTCAGGAACGACGAGGCCTGGGCGAGCTCCTCATCGGTCAGGTCAGCGAGCTCCACTCCCCTGGCCTCGGCCAGGCGCACGCACGCACCGGAAATCTCGTGCGCATCGCGGAAGGGCACCCCCTGCTTGACGAGCCACTCCGCGATGTCAGTGGCGAGCGAAAAGCCCTGCGGCGCGAGCTCCTCGAGGCGCTGAAGATGAATGGTCATCGTGTCGATCATGCCGGCGACGGCAGGACAGAGAACGTCGAGGGTGTCGATCTGATCGAACACCGGCTCCTTGTCCTCTTGGAGATCGCGATCGTACGCGAGCGGAATGCCCTTCAGGACCGCGAGCAAACCGGTCAGATCACCGATGAGCCGGCCGGCCTTGCCGCGGGCAAGCTCCGCAACGTCGGGGTTCTTCTTCTGGGGCATGATCGACGAACCCGTGGAGTACGAGTCGTCCAGCGTCACGTAGCCGAACTCCTTCGTATTCCAGATGACGATCTCCTCGCACAGGCGCGAAATATCGATGCCCATCTGGGCGCACACGAAGGAGAACTCGGCGACAACGTCGCGCGAGGCAGTACCGTCGATCGAGTTTTCAACGGAATCGGAAAAGCCCAGTGCGCCAGCAATCCGGCGGGGATCCATACCGAGCGTGTTGCCGGCCAGGGCACCGGATCCATACGGAGAGATCGCGGCACGCTTGTCCCAGTCACGCAGACGCGCAACGTCACGCAGGAGCGGCCACACGTGCGCCATCAGATGGTGCGCGACGAGCACCGGCTGCGCATGCTGCATGTGGGTGCGCCCCGGCATCACCGCATCCCCGGCGCGCACCGCCTGACCGAGCAGCGCCTGCGCGATATCCAGGATACGATCCGCCAGGTGACGAGCCTCCTCGCGCAGGTACACACGAATCAGCGTCGCGATCTGGTCGTTACGGGAGCGGCCAGCTCGCAGTTTGCCACCCAGCGTGGCGCCCGCACGTTCAATCAAGCCACGCTCCAGCGCGGTATGCACGTCCTCGTCGTCGACGGAGGGCACGAAGGCGCCCGAAGCGACATCGGCATCCAGGCGCGCGAGAGCGTCATGCATATTCGCGCATTCTCGGTCAGTCAGCAGACCAACACGATGCAGCTCGTCAGCATGCGCATGCGAGCCAGCGATATCCACGTGTGCCAGGCGGAAGTCGAAGTGCGTGGACACGCTCAGCGCAGCAAGAGCCTGTGAGGGCCCTCCGGAAAAACGGCCACCCCACAGGGAGACGTGCGTTTCGGACTGCGACATGAGGTTCCTCCTGGGTCGAACGACGATGTTGTCTCTATGTTTTAAGAATATTCGAGATGCTGGCGAGCCGCCGAAGGCCACACCACGGGAACCTCCCCGCGCACCTTCACCCACGTCGCGATCATGACGAAGAGCATCCAGTTACCCTCGAAGAGCAACCTCGACTCAGTGAATGACTGGATGAACATCGCAATGATGATCACCGCAGGGATAACGTCCCACAGGTTATCGTCGATGTGCGCAACTGCCACTTTGACGACCCGGTAGAGCGTCCAAACAATCGCCACAGTGATCAGGGTGGCTCCGACGAAGCCCGTTGTCAGAGCTGCCTCGACGTAGACATTATGCGCCTGGTTGGTGGGCGTCCCGTCGGGACGGATAACAAGCGACGCGAAAGGCTCCATCTGCGTCGGCCAGCCAATGAACCATCCCCAGCCACCGATCGGCCGCTGCGCGATGAGCGGCGCAACGGAATGCCAAATGACTGAGCGTCCGCTCATGTCGGGACTGCGACCAAACGCATCAGCGATCATGTGGCGACAGAAGAACGCCGCAATCGCAGTGAGGACACCAAGACCCGCGAAACCGCCGACAACACGCAGACGCAGACGCTCCGGAACCCGACGTTGAACGACGAGCCCCGCAATCACGAGCAGGCATCCAACCGTTGAGAGAGCAACCGTCGCGGATTGCGTCAGCAACAGAACGACGCCGCATGCGGCAAGCCACAGGAATGTCGCAAGGCGAGACCGCTTCGTCTGCATGTAGCGAAGAATCAGACACACCGCCAGCAGTAGCGCGACAAACGCCAGGGGGTTCCTGTTGCCAGGAAAGCCCTGAATGGGGCCTCCCTTCAGGAGCAGGCCATCGATCCAGTAGTACGAGGCGGGGAGGAGACCCCTCCCCCACATGATCGGGGGAGCCAGAGGACCGTGCCCGAAGAAGGCAACCAACGCCTCGAGAACGAAAGAAGAGCCGATGATCCACTGGAATGCCAGAATCAACGCACCAACGAGCTCCGTGAGCGGCAACGCAACAGCCACGGCTATCGACACAAGCGTCAGGGACACCGACAAAACGGTGTATTCGGCACTGAGCAACGGTGCCACCGACCATGCGCACGAGAGCGCACACCACGCAACGAACAGACATGTCGTCGTCGGGAAACGACGGAGCAACAGTGAGCGGCCCGAGATACGGAAGAGCACCACGAAGGAGACGAGCAGAATCAGCATCGGAACCAGCGAACCAATATCGCCGAAGATGCCACGAATTCCCTTACCGGCAAAGCCGGCGAAAAACATTGCAGCAACCGTGTAGCGCATCATGCGCGTGCGCAGGGCATCATCTCCGTCGGTCC
>JAHYYD010000195.1 GCA_019425105.1 Actinomycetota bacterium | reverse complement strand
TGCCGGGCCCGTGGTCGCGCAGTTCGACGATGGCGGTGTCGCCGCTGCGTCCGAGGGCGATTTCGACGGGGGAGCCTTCGGGCGTGTATCGCACGATGTTGCCGATGAGGTTGGTGAAGACCTGTGAGAGCCGGTCGCGGTCGCCGGGGACGATGAGCGTCATGGGGGGTGTGCGTCCGCTGATGCCGGTAAGCCCGACTGTGCGCGTGGGGTCGAGTGCTTGGAGGTCGAAGACCGCGTTGTCGGCGAGTTTGACGAGGTCGATGTCGGTGATGTCGAGGGGGCGTCCCTCGTCGAGGCGAGCGAGGGTGAGGAGGTCTTCGACGAGGGTGGCCATGCGTGATGATTCGGAGGCGATGCGGCCCATGACTTCGTCGGTGCGTTCGGCGGGGACGCCGCCCATGGCGTAGAGCTCGCAGTATCCGGAGATGGCGGCCAGCGGGGTGCGTAGCTCGTGGGAGGCGTCGGAGACGAAGCGTTTGATTTTTTGTTCCGAGGCTTGGCGGGCTTCGAAGGATTGCTCGACCTGGGTGAGCATGGTGTTGAGCGAGAGGGCGAGGGAGCCGACTTCGGTGGTGACGGGGTGGGGGGTGACGCGCTTCGTGAGGTCTCCGGCGGCGATTTTGCCGGCGGTGGATTCGATGGAACGCAGGGGGAGGAGGGCGCGTCGCACGAGGACGCGGCCCGTCCATGCTCCGATCGCGACGATGATTGAGCCGGCGACCGCGAAGTAGGAGGCCGTCGTGCGCAGCGTGTGCTGCAGGTCGGATAGGGGTAGGGCGATGGTCATGTATCCGGAGAACTGCCCGGAGTCCTGGTCGTATACGGGCACGACGAGGGCGCGCCACCCGAGGCCAACTTTCGACGAGGAGACGGTGACGGGCAGGGTGCTGAACGAGGAGACGGGGGCCGAGGAGGTGTCGACGAGGTCGGGAAGGTTGGGTTTACCCGATACTTTGAGGGTGTCGTCGGAGTAGAAGTAGCGGTCGGTTCCGTCGGTGTTGCGGATGTGGATGTAGTAGAGGGTGGGGATGCCGCCTTGGCCGTCGCTGGAGAAGGTGGCTGTCGAGGCGGTGATCTGCAGCGTGTGGGCGGTTGCGATGAGCTGGTCGTCGATTTGGGAGGTGAGGTGGCGCTGCAACAGGCCGATCATGACCGTTCCGGATAGCGAGAGGCCGACGGCGAGTAGGGAGGTGATGAGCGTGACGAGCTGGGAGGAAAGGGGTTTGGAATCCCACCAGGCTTCGATGCGTTGGGCGAGGCCGGGGCGCACGTCAGTCCTCAGCGCGCAGGATGTAGCCGACGCCGCGCTTGGTGTGGATCAGTTCGCCGGAGGCTCCTTCGACGGCGAGCTTGCGTCGCAGGTAGGAGATGTAGGACTCGACGATGGCGACTTCGCCGTCCCAGTCGTATTCCCACACGTGGTCAAGGATCTGCATCTTGGAGACGACGCGTCCGGCGTTGATGACGAGGTAGCGCAGGAGCTTGAACTCGGTGGGGGACAGGTCGATGGGGACGCCGGCGCGTGTGACTTCGTGGGCGTCCTCGTCGATGACGAGGTCTCCGACGCGCAGGAGGGCATCGTCTTCTTCGGAGTCCATGGTGCGGCGCAGGATGGCGCGGATGCGGGCGACGACCTCTTCGAGGCCGAAGGGCTTGGTGACGTAGTCGTCGCCGCCGACGGTCAGGCCCTGAATCTTGTCGCGCATGTCGTCGCGCGCGGTGAGGAAGAGGACGGGGGTGGTGATTCCGGCGTCGCGCAGGCGCCGCGTGACGGTGAAGCCGTCCATGTCGGGCAGCATGACGTCGAGGACGATGAGGTCGGGGCGCGAGGCCTGGGCTTCGTGGAATGCGCCGCTGCCGTCTTCGGCGGTAACGACGTCGAAGCCGGCAAAGCGCAGGGAGGAGGCGAGGAGGTCGCGGATGTTAGGTTCGTCGTCGACGACGAGGAGTTTTGCTTCGGTTCCCGGGGTGCTCATACGACTAGTGTCGCCCATGTGTCTGAATCTTTCCTGTGAGGTAGATGGGAGCGATGGGTGCGACTCTGATGTGGTGTATCACCCGGGTTGATCTTGCGGGGATAAAGGGCTTGGAAAGGCACGGAAAAGATGTGCAAGAATTGAAGCATGTCATCCCGCAGCTCAGTGGACGTCCTCTCGCCCGAGGGCGTCGAATTCCAGCATGTGTCCGCCAAACTCGCCACCCTGCGCCTCGGTAACGCCCTCGCGGCCTGCGGTGCCCTGTGCGGTGCGATCTCCGGCCTCGTCCTCATCGTCGACATCCCGGCGCTGTGGTGGCTTATGGCCGTGCCCGCCGCCATCGCACTGGTGTGCCTCTGGCTCGTGCCCGCCCAGGTGCGAGCCCTGCGCTACGCCTTGGCGGAGACGGACTTCGTGATCCGCCGCGGCGTTCTCAAGCGCTCGATGACCCTCGTGCCCTACGGCCGCATCCAGTACGTCGACATCTATCAGGGTCCCGTGCTGCGCTTGCTCGGCATCTCGACGATCAAGCTCTCGACCGCGAGCGCGAAGACCGACGCAACGCTCAGCGGCGTGCCCGTCGCGGACGCGGCCCGCCTGCGTGACGTCCTGGCGGAGCGCGGCTCGGCGGAGCTGATGGGCCTATGAGCACGGATCTCTCCTCCGGCGGCATCGCCCCCGAGGACTGGAAGCCGCTTCACCCGCTCACCTACGTTCCTCGGGTCGCGGGCAGCATCGCGGGTGTTGTCGGTCTGGTTTCCTTCAGCAATGCGTCCGCGATTCGGCGGATGCTGAGCGGCGAAACGCCGCCGTGGCTCGCAACCACGGGTATTTTCCTGGGCCTTCTGATCGTTGCGGGCATCGTTCTCGCGCTCGCGGGCGCGTACTGCTACCTGTCGTGGAGGAAGACCCGCTACGCGGTGAGCAATACGGCGATCTGGTACCGCGCGGGGATCCTCACGCGCACGCAGCGTCACGCGCGGCTGACGCACATCCAGACGATCAACGTGTCGTACTCGCTCGTGGGGCGCCTCCTGCGCCTGGGCTATCTGGACATCGAGGTCGCCGGCGGCACTGACTCGAGCATCAAGCTGGGCCTGCTGCCCGCGCAGCGCCTCGAGGAGCTGCGTGCCCTCCTTCTCGCGCTCGCTTCGGGCGCGATTGACGAGGCCGTGGATCCGGCTGACCTTTCCCCGGCCTCGGCCCGCGTGGCGACGGCGAAAACACCGCTGGAGGCCCCCGAGCGCCCCGTGTTTAAGGTTGGGTTCGTCAAGCTCCTGGCGTCCATGTTGGCGACCATCGACAAAGCGATCGCCCTGTTCTTCGGCATCTTCCTCCTGGGTCTCAACGGTTTCCTCGTGGGTGTCGTCGGGGTGACGTCGATCATGAGCTTCCTGGGCATCCTGGCGGGCGCGTTCAGCCTTTTGGCGGGCGTGTGGGCACGTTTCGATCGGGAGTTCGGCTTCACGGCCGCGATCGCTGCGGACGGTGTGCGCATCGACCGCGGCCTGACGGCTCGCCGCCACGTGACGATCCCGCCGGGGCGCATTCATGCCGTCGAGGTGACCCAGCCGCTCATCTGGCGCCTGTTCGGCTGGTATCGCGTGGAGATCACGCAGGCCGGCAACGCGGCTCACACGCAGGATGAGAAGAATAAGGGCATGCAGGTCGATGTGGCCTCGGATGTGCTGCTTCCCGTCGGCACTCGCGTGGAGGCGATCCAGGCGATCGCGATGGCGATTCCGGATCTGGGGGTCGACGATCCGGACGGCTTCCTCGAGTCCCTCCGTTCCGGTACGCGCGAAGACCGCTGGATGACTCCGATCCCGCGGGGCGCGAAGATCCTGGATCCGCTCGAGTACGGCCGCCGCGCCTACGGCTTGACCGACACCGTGTTCGCGATCCGCGACGGGTTTTTCAACCTGCGCTTCTCGATCATCCCGCTGACACGCATCCAGTCGGTGTCCCTGCACCAGGGACCCGTTCAGCGTTGGCGCGGCGTGGCTTCCGTGCGCGCCGAGCTGGTTCCCGGCCCCGTCGCATCCATGGCCGAGCACGTCGAGGCGGGCCGCTGCCTGGAGCTGTGGGCGCAGCTGTCGCAGGCCTCGAAGATTCGCCGTCAGGCCGAGGGCAGCGAGCGCTGGCTCTCCCGCGTCACCGCGATCGTCGAGGCGACCTCGCCGCGCGCGGAGGACGACAAGTAGAGCGGCGATCGGCGACAATGGAGCCATGAGCACCCCCGGACGCCTCGGAATCGGCATCATCGGCATGGGCCACGTCGGGCCCGTCAT
>JAHYYD010000194.1 GCA_019425105.1 Actinomycetota bacterium | reverse complement strand
AACTTCTGGCTGCCTGAGAAGATTCCGCTCTCCAACGACCTGCCGAGCTGGAAGACCCTCACCAAGGACGAGCAGCTCATGACGAACCGCGTGTTCACGGGCCTGACCCTGCTGGACACGCTCCAGGGCACGGTCGGCGCGGTGTCGCTGATCCCGGACGCGCGCACCCCGCACGAGGAGGCCGTCTACACGAACATCGCGTTCATGGAGTCGGTGCACGCCAAGTCCTACTCGTCGATCTTCTCCACCCTGCTGTCCACGGAGGAAATCAACGAGTCCTTCCGCTGGTCGAACGAGAACGCGGCCCTGCAGAAGAAGGCCGAGATCGTCAAGTCCTACTACGACGGCAACGACCCGGAGAAGCGCAAGGTCGCCTCGACGATGCTCGAGTCCTTCCTGTTCTACTCGGGCTTCTACGCGCCCATGTACTGGAGCTCGCACGCCAAGCTCACCAACACGGCTGACCTGATCCGCCTCATCATCCGCGACGAGGCCGTCCACGGCTACTACATCGGCTACAAGTACCAGCTGGCCGTGAATGAGTCGAGCCAGGAGCGCCAGGACGACCTGCGCGACTACACGTACGCGCTGCTGTACGAGCTCTACGAGAACGAGGAGCAGTACACGGAGGACCTGTACGATCCGCTCGGCCTGACCGAGGACGTCAAGAAGTTCCTGCGTTACAACGCGAACAAGGCGCTCATGAACCTGGGTTACGAGGCCCTGTTCCCGCACGACGCGACCGACGTGAACCCCGCGATCCTGGCGGCACTGAGCCCCAACGCGGACGAGAACCACGACTTCTTCTCGGGTTCCGGCTCGTCCTACGTGATGGGCGAGGTCGTGGACACCGAGGACGAGGACTGGGACTTCTGATCCTGCACGGGGCCGGGCGCACGTTGTGCGCCCGGCCCCGTTGTTTGTGCGCAGCCGGGCGGTATCGTCCGCGGCCTTCCCTCTTCCTCGGTTCCCCTCCCAAAAGTCGCAGGTAATTTAACACGGTCAGTTTTAGACATGGCCCATAAACGTTGCAATTCCAACGATGCGATTTCAATGTTTGAAATAGTCGCGAGGGAATTGCATGCGACATTGGTGAGGAACCACGGAACCACGGAACCACGACTTGACAACTGCAGGGATCTGGCGGGCACCCGACGCGGGCGCATCGTGTGCCCGCGTCGGGTGCCCGGCCGCATTCCTTATGCGGCCCGCATCATCTCTCCTTACGAGGCCCGCGCCCACTCTCGGCGTCGCCACGCGCAGCCGGCGAGGCCGAGCAGGGCGGCGTCGCCGCTCGCGTCGGCGTCGGCGGGCAGGACGCGCACGGAGGTGAAGCCTTGGTCCGGTCCATAGTCGGCCACAACGACGGTCGAACGCGCGTCATCGGTCCCAACCTCGATATGGAAGGGAACGGGGCGCGGCAGCAGGACGTGGCCCGCCGGCGCGCGGGTCTCCACGAGCCAGTAGGTGACGCCCTTCTCCAGGGACGAGACCACGAAGCTGGATCCACCATCAAGGACGCTGACCGGGGTTCCGCTGAGCTCCGCGTTGTCGTAGATCGCGAAAGCAGCGCCGTCAAGCGGATAGGTGCCATCGTCGTTCGGGGTACCGACCGGCTGCGTACCGGCCTTCTCGATGCGTATCGAGCGCGGGCGAGCGGGCGCACAGGCTACGTTGTTGGCGGAGCCGTCGTGATCCTTGGGTCCGGCGACCTCGTTGTAGAGGCCGTAGCCCGGAACAAGGCGCTCATTCTCGGTGCGGCACTCGAGCAGGGTCTCCCTGTACCCCTCGGCGCTCGTGTCGCGCGCCACGGTGAAGCGAATGAACCACGTAACGGAGGCGCCCGGCTCGATGTCGGTCCCCTCGGTCAGGACATAGTTTTCGGTTGCGGGCAGCGCGGGGGCCTGGTCGATATTCTCGGGTTCGGTCGTGATGCGCGCGGATTGCACGGTCAGCCCCGGCGCGAAGTCGGGACGGTCCACGACGCGGCCCGTCGATCCCTTGACGTTGCCGTCGTTGGTTGCGGTGATGCGATAGGTGACGGTGATCGTGTCGGTCGTCCCGCCCTCAACAGCATCGAGGCTCTTGTCGAGGCGCAGGTTCGGCGACTGCTTTTGGTTCGTGAAGGTACACGTGATCGGCAGAGCCGCGGGGGACGAGGCCGGGGCAACCTCCGAGAAGTCGACGCCGCCGGTGGTCGCGTCGCGCGTGACGTTCACGCGCTCGCCCACGCCGTTCAGGCAGGTCACGTCGGTCATGGCCCACACGGGGCTCCCCTGCAGCTCGCTGGTTTCCCAGGTGGGGCCGAAGTAGCCGGGCTTCGGGGAGTACCCGGGCAGGACGGGGCCAGTCTCGGCGATGACGAACCTCGACCGACCCGGAACGAAGGCCTTGTAGGACGAGGTCGCGGTGCCGCCAGCGCCGTAGCCGGTGGGGGTCAGCTGCGCGTCCGAGAAGGAGCCCGCCTCCACGAAGCCGTCGGCGGCCACGAGCGTCGTGTCCGGGGTTCCGGTCATGCCGTCCCAGCCATTGCCGACCCGCGTCGTGAATGTGAAGGGCGGGATCTCCCCGCCGACGCCCTCCGAGTCCTCGGTGATCGTCTTGGCGACGCGCACGTAGCGCTCCTGTTGGAACGACCCATACATACAACCAAATGACGACCTGTTCTCCTTCGTCACGAACGTCGCCACCGGCTCCACGCCCGCCGGGGGCTGGGCGGGGCAGTTGCCGTCCGCGTTGGGCACGAAACCGTAGATGAAGAGGCGATGCGGCATCCCGTTGATCATGACGGTCTTCTCAGACGTGGTCTTACGGATCGTCAGGATGTCGTCGGAATAGGGGGTCTGGCCTGGCTCGCCCTTGCTGTCGGGATACGTCTTTCGATCGTAGGGATCGTCAGATTTCTTGTAGATGTCCACACTCCCCTTGCCCTCGCCGACGTGACGATGACAGTACCACCTACTCTTGTCCCCGCGCTTGCGAGCCTTGTAGGGAGCTCCGGGGTAGCAGCCATAGCCGTTAGGAACGGACGTCGTTTCCTCGTAGGCACCACCGGCGCGGGGCACCGCGGTCGTCTCCGTGTCGTTCGTCGTCTCGAACTGGTCGAAGGGGAAGGACTCCTCCAGGTCGCCGATGCGCACGTCGAAGGAGGAATGGACCCAGTCGTTCCGCGTAAAAATCGTGAAATTATTGTGGCGCACGGCCCCGACCAGGAATGGCTCACCCAGCGTCACCGTTCCGGGATCGTTGGGCTTGAAGCCCAGCGCACTCGTCGTGGAGGCGGAGATGTAGTACGGACTGTATTCAGCAGTAGGTGTGTAGGGCCTGCCTCGAACGATGTAGGACCAGTAGTCCCCACTCTCAGCGACGGATGCTTTCAGCCACGGCTGAACCTGAGTGCCGCTGGTGTGTTTGATCGACGACTGATTCGGGTCGCTCGAGTTGTAGCGCGACTGGCCGCGCACAACACCAAAGTACCCATTGTCGTCCACGAAGGTGGTGCGATCTCCTTCACTGTTGTTGATGACGGTGGCGCCGATACGCCCCTCGGCGCGATTAAACGAGGTCGTGGTCACGCCGGGCGTCTCGAGGGGAGCCTCGGCGTGGGCGGGCTCGACCGCGGAGGTGAGCGCGGTCAGAGCCGCGGCGGCGGCGAGCGCCCCGGCGATCAGGGCGCGAGCGAAAAAGCGACGAGGCCTCGGACCGCGGGTGCGGAGGGAGGCCTCGGGCGCGTATCGCCCTCGCGGAGGAGCGGTGTCCGCCAGGCGAGCACTGCTCACAGCTTCGTCGTGGTGCTAGTTCCCCCAGATAGCAATAGTTACTACGCCACCCTAGCAAGTCCCGTCAATTAATGAGTAAGTTGTGGCAGGTATCATCACTTTCGCGTTCTACCAGCTTTTTTATGGCGGTCAAGCATACGTCTATATTCCGCGTTAATTCCACACAGGCTCAGATTTACACGTCAATAAACACCACTGACAAGCGACCAACGCCAGACGCGCCGCCACGAGAACCCCCTCACTCTTTGTTTGCTCCACCACACTTATAGTCACATGTGTAACATGTGCACCAGCTGTCACAGGCGCATCATGGCGCGGTATTCCCCGCCATCACGCGCATTGCACGCGACGACCACCGCCGCCCCACATCGGGAACATCCCGACAGATGGGGCACCGGCGCTTACTATCGCCGCTAAACTGGGACCGGAAGCGGCCTCGCTTCCACACACACCGTACGTCGCGCGCAGCGCGGGGGAATGAGGAGAGCACGACTATGAGTATCTTCGACCGCTTCGAGAG
>JAHYYD010000193.1 GCA_019425105.1 Actinomycetota bacterium | reverse complement strand
TTTTTGTTGGTCGATCGATGGGATCGAGTCACTAACTATCTCGTGTTAGTTGATGCCTAAATCATAGCGACCTATAAAGCTGTGCGCATCATTTGCCAACAGCTTTGCGCATCGTTATCAAGCCGCAACATAACAGTGCTGGCTCAATCACCCCCGACCTGGGCAATCACGAATGTCATGTCGGCACGGCGCATGGTGCCAGCAAATTCGGGCCGAGAGTCGGGCCCGCATGACCGGGTACCAATACCGTCCTGGAAGGCATCGAGCCACAGGAACAGACGCTCACTGTCAGGCAGATCCTCCCAGTGCGCAGCCTGCGCCAGCTCGCGCTCGCTCCACGGCGACACGCCCCAGCCGAGGGGCGAGGCGGGGAGGATGAGGAGCTCCCCAGCCTCGCCTCGCAGGGACAGCGCCTCCAGGTCGAGCCGCTGACCGCCTTCCTGCGGACGCACGCAGACGTCCCACAGGTCCGAGGCCTCGGCTCGCCCATACCCGCGAGCGCCGGGGACCCGCATGTCGGAGTAGCCGATGAGCGTGTCCCCCAGCCACGATGCCTCCCACGAGGACCCGCCCAGCTCGATGCGCACACCCAGTCGCGGCACCCGATCGGGCCACACGCCGTCGGGAACGACGCTCACAGACAGCGACAGGGCGGGGATGTCACCGACTCGCACCGGCCGGTATTCCCAGGTGAGGGTCACGCCGAATTGCGCGGCGGGAGGCGACCAACGCTCGACGACGCGCTGACAGCTCTCATCGCCCTCGACCGAGACGAGGCGGCGGCGCAGCAGGTGCAGGCGCGCGGCCGCCCAGCGCATGGCATGCGACGTGCCGTGCTCGCCGCGTCCGACACCCAGGGGGCCAAGGTCATCCGCGCTGATTCCCCAGTAGTCGACGGGGCCTCGACCCCGGTCATTGTCGGTGGGGGCACGGAAGACGCTCAGCTCGACGGACACCGGGAGGCCGCCAACCCTCACGAGCCGCCCGCGCGAGTCGAGCTCGTAGGGACGGTCGGCCGCGCTGAGGGGACGGATGGACTCAACCGGCGCCGAGACGAGGGAACGCAGGCGCTCGTCGTCGCGACCGCTACCGGCATCCTTGAGGGCTTGAGCGAGGGCTGGCGCGTCGGGCGCCATGGCCGCAACCCACGCCCACGTGCCCGCGTAGGGGCGAGACAGCGCATCAACGAGGCCGTCGCACACGAAGTTGCCGTCGTGCACTTCCTCGCCGAAGTCGCCGCCGTAGGACAGGGCGCGGCGCCCATCCGGGAGGGCGCGCCACAGGGCATGATCGCGCCATTCCCACACGAAGCCGCCGGCGTGGCGCGGGTGGCTCATCTGCGCGGCATATCCGGCGGCGTTTCCAGGGCCGGTTCCCATCGCGTGCAGGTACTCACACATGAGGTAGGGGGCGCGGCGGATACGTTCGCGGGCCGCGTCGTCAACATGGGCGGCGACGTGGGTGGGAACCGCGACTTCGGCATGGAGATCACTGTCGTCGAGGACAGCCGCGACCTCCTCGAGCGTGGGGTACATGCGCGAGTAAATATCCGTGTATTCCAGGGCGTGGTCGCCCTCGTAGTGAACGATGGCCCTGTCTCCCGTGCGCTCGTGGACCCAACGCGCGCAGGCGGCCAGGTTCGCGCCGGTTCCCGACTCGTTACCCAGGCTCCAGATCATGATCGAGGGGTGGTTCTTGTCGCGCTCGAATGCGCGCGCGGTGCGATCCAGGTAGGCGTCGGCCCAACGCGGACCATCGGAGGGGTTGTCGATCCACTCCCCCGTCCCCTCGAACCCATGCGTCTCAATGTCCCCTTCGAGCATGACCCACAGGCCGATCTCGTCGGCCAGGTCGAGCACGCGGGGGTGCGGCGGGTAGTGGGAGGTGCGAATCGCGTTGACGCCCATGGATTTCATGAGAGCGAGGTCCTCGCGCACCCAACCCTCGTCGAAGACGCGTCCCTCGTCGGCACGCACCTCGTGACGGTTGACGCCGTTGAGCGTGAGGGGCTGCCCGTTCGCCATCAGGACGCCGTTCTCGATGCTCACTCGGCGGAATCCAATGCGCAGGGAGCGCGTGCCATTGACGAGGCCGTCCTCGCCTTCGACGCGCACGCGAGCATCGTAGAGGGCGGGGTCGGCGGCACTCCACGGGCGCACGCTGCCGACCTCGATACGGTCGCTGCGGTAGCGCCCCTCGCCCACTCGCTCGAGGAAGTATGCGAAGGACCAGAGGCCGTCGATCTCCAGGTGACCGCGGAGGCGGGGCTCATCGGTACCACGCACCCGAGCCTCGATGGTCGCGTAGCCGACCCCGGCCTCGTAGTCGGTGTCGATCCACAGATCCTCGATCGCCCCGGATGCGAGGTGACGCAGGCTCACCGAGCGGAAGATGCCGGGCAGCCACCACTGATCCTGATCCTCGAGGTAGGAACCCGGGCTGAACTGGTGGACGCGCACGGTGACCCGGTTAACGCCGGGGCACACGGCCTCGGTCACGTCGAATTCGTGGGCCAGACGGGAGCCGCGGGCCATGCCAATCCACGTGCCGTTGACCCACACGCTGGCCTGACTCTCGACGCCGTCGAAGCGCAGGGCGATGACACCACCCTCCCAGTCTGCCGGAAGCTCGAAGGTACGACTGTAGTCGCCAACCGGGTTATCCTCGGGCGGGAAGGGCGGATCGACGGGGAATGGGAAGTCGACGTTGGTGTAGGCGGGGTGACCCCAGGCGCCTTCGCCGCGCAGGACCCAGTGACTGGGCACGTCGATCGCGTCCGCGTCGTCGCCGACAGTTGGTTCATCCCAGGGTTCTTCAACGCTGACCCAGGGGACCGGATCGGCGGGGTGATAGACGAAGGACCAGGTACCGTCGAGGCTGACAACGCCGGGATCATCGACCAGATGCGCGCGCGGCGGCAGGAGCGCTCCCGCGTCGGGAGCATAGGAAGGTAGTATCGATATCACGTCTGTGTGCCTTTCGGATGTCATCGTCGAAACTCCGATCGTCAGAGATAAGACTAACACGTTATAGTTGTTGTGTTTCAACGAAACGCAACCGAGCATTGGGAGCCATGCATGGAGCGCGCAACTCGGGCCGACGTCGCCCGCGCGGCAGGCGTTGCACCGTCAACCGTCTCGCTCGTCCTCAACGGACGAGGCCGGGACGTGAAGATCGCACCCGCCACGATCGAGCGCGTCAAGCAGGCCGCACGCGCACTCAACTACATCCCCAACGCGGCCGCCCGCTCGCTGCGCCGCGGCAAGTCACACCTCATCGCCCTCCTCATGGCCGAGCTGCCGGATGACCCGTTCGTGCCCGTCGTCCACACGGTCCTCACGACCGCGATGATCGACATCCAACGCCGCGGCTACCTCCTCCTTCCCCTCTTCCAGTCCGGCGACGGTGCCTCCGACGCCGAGGTCATCCGCGGCGTCCTGGGCGACACCCAGCTCGCCGGGATCATCCGCGAGACCACGTCGGCCGAGGCCTTCACCTCGCGCCTGCTCGCGAACCTCGGCATTCCCGTCGTCGCCATGTCCATGATCGAGGCCGACCCGACCGGATCGGAATCGTCTCTCATTCGCATCGACGAGGGTGCCGGCGTGCAGGAGGTGTTGTCCGACTGCGCGCTCATCGACCCATCGACCGGGTCGGGCAGCGGTCGCGCCGTCTTCCTGGCGGGGCCGAACACTAACCACGCGCGCCAGAACCCGATCGCGAGCGCATTTTCCACGCACTTCACCCTCTATTCGCTGCCGGACTGGGAGGCATCGACGGCGTACCAGGCCGCCCTGCGCCTCCTCGACGAGGATCCGTCTATCTCCCTCATCGCCCTGGCCGACGACTCGCAGGCCCCCGGCGTCTTCCAGGCGGCCGCGGATCTCGATCTGTCCGTGCCCGGCGACCTGTCGATCCTCGGTTTCGGCAACCAGGACCGCCACAGCGCCGAGGCGCTCGGGCTGACGACGGTCGAATGGCCACTCAAGGACATGACCGAGGCCGCCGTCGCCTCGATCATCAACGTCATCGAGGGCCGCTCCCCCATGGCCGACGTTCACCCCAACGCCTCTCTCGAGGACGAGGCCCCCGACGAAACCCCCATCGCAACAATCCCGACGCGCCCTGTGTGGCGCTCATCGGTCGCCAGGCGCGGCTAAAGAGCGTATCGTGGCACGGCATGCGCCCTGCGCGCAAAGCTGAGCCAATCACCCACAACAATGACACTAGCGCTATGTACCCCTCAAACTTCATGTTTCCAATGAGCACGTCAAACCTCATGTATCCAATGGGCACGATGTTTCCAGGGTACGTCGACTCCGCTCTCATTCCCCTCCTCG
>JAHYYD010000192.1 GCA_019425105.1 Actinomycetota bacterium | reverse complement strand
GCCTCGAAGCCCTCAACGAACTCGGACTGGATGCGCAGGACGCGCCACGGGTCCTCGTGCTTCCAGTCGGCACTCTGCTCGGACTGAAGCAGGGACGCGTCTGCCGTCAGGCGCGGAATCTGGTCCCCGCGTAGGACGACGGATCCGCGGCGATAGGTGTGCGTCGGCTTGGTCATTCATGCCTCCTCGTGTGTGTCGGCGTCATCGCCGATCGATGCGAGCACAAACGCGCGCAGCGTATCGTGCACTCTGACAATATCCGATACGGGCGCGTGTTCGTCGCGCGTGTGCGCCAGCAGCGGATCACCGGGGCCAAAGTTCATGGCGGGCACGCCGATCTCGCCAAAGCGCGCGACATCGGTCCACCCGACCTTCGCGCTGAGCTGGAGCTCGCTGCCCTGCGCGCGGGCCACGGAGCACGCGACGGACAGGAACCGCTGGGCCAGGGGCGAGTCCGCGCCCGGCCTGGCGCCCTCACACAGGTCGTCGACCTCGATCGTGGCACCCGTCCCCTCGAAGAGCCCACGCACCCATTCCAGGGCATCCTCGGCACGCGTGGAGGGGGCGAAACGGTAGTTGACGGTCATCGAGGCCGCCTCGGGGATGACGTTGTTCGCGATGCCGCCCTCGACGCGCACGACCGACAGGGATTCACGGAATTGTAGTCCGTCGACCGTGACGACGGGGTTTGCGTACGCGGCGATGCGCTCAATGACGGGAGCCATCGCGTGAATCGCGTTGACCCCCATCCACGCGCGCGCCGAGTGAGCCGCGCGGCCCGGGAAGTGCGCGATGACGCGCAGCGTGCCATTGCAGCCGCCTTCCACGTGAGCGGCGGTGGGCTCACCCAGCAGCGCCAGGTCGCCCGCCAGCCACTCGGGATGGTTGCGCTGGACGCGCCCGAGGCCGTTGAGATGGGAGGCGACCTCCTCATGGTCGTAGAAGATCCACGTGACATCGGCATTCAACATGGCGTCGTTACCCTCGCGGATGGCCGCCCCGACCTCGCAGGCGAGTGCGAGGGCCGCCGCGCAACCGCCGAGCATGTCGACCGACCCACGCCCCCACAGGACCTCCTGCCCGTCGCGCTCCTCGAAGCGGCCGGGAACGTTGTCGGCAATGGGAACGGTGTCGAGGTGGCCGGCGAGGACCACGCGCTGGGCGAGGCCGAGCCGGGTCCGCGCACACACGGCATCCCCATCGCGCAGGATCTCCAGGGCCGGAACCGACCCGAATCCGGCGCCTCGCAGGGCCTCTTCAACGCCGTCAGCCAGTGGACCCTCATCTCCCGACACCGAGGGGATGTCGATCATCTGGCGCGTCAGCTCAACGGCGTCCATCACCTTCGTCAGCTGCATGATTCCTCCTTCGTGGATGCCTCCAGGATACCGGCGCGGCCCCCCACCTGCGTCTTCCCGCCGTTGCATCAGGGCACGCCCACGCCTCGTTCCTGATACCGGTTTTTACGCAAGGCACCCACAGTGTTACCCTCAGCACATGACACGCTGTGCTAGCCCGTCGTTGTTTGCGGGTATCGCTTCTTTCCTGTCCGCGCGCACCGGCGGCCGTTTCCGCCTCATCATTGGCTTCGAGGCCCCCGAGGATCAGGACAGCGCGCGCGACGGCGCGGCAATCATCGAAGCAGCCGGCGGACACGCCCTCCTCATGCCGCGCGCGCTCCCCGCTCCCCTCACGGCATTTTCGGTGCGCATGGTCATGGCGGACGGCGCCGTGTACGTGCGCGCGTCGGGCGAGGCGTTCATCTACCTGGGCGGACGCGCGATCGACCGCTCGCGTGAGGGCGCGCTGGCCCCCGACGCTGAGCTCGCTCTCATTGACGAGGCCGTGGCCACGTTCGGGGATGAGGCGTCCCTCCCGCGTGCCGAGGACGGCTGGGAGTCCGTGGGCGATGGGATGATCGGCGCTTACGTCGACCGCTGCGCATCGCGTATCGCATCTGTGGAGGCGTCCGGCACGCGTCCGGCATCCGTGTCGGTCGACGAGGCCTCGGGCCTGCTGGTGACTCTCCTGGAGCGCCTGGGCGTTCCGGTTGTCGAGGAGGGTGCCACCCTGTCTCTCGCCGTCTCCGCAGATGGACGCACCCTTACGACGTCCCTACCTGAACAGGATGTCCGCACGGCGCTGGCCAATGCTTTGACCACCTCACCGGCCGTCCCACACGGCCCGGGCCTGTACTGCGTGGACCCGGCCTTCGTGCTCGACGCGGACGCACTGTGCGCGGGGGCTGCGCTGGCCACACTGGGAGACTAAGACCGCACTGAACAGGCATGCCCCGGGAACGCGTCCCCGGGGCACAACGATCGCTTCGATCAACTCACACGTCGAAAGGTGTGGAGATGACCATGCCGCCCGTTTCAATCTGACCGGCCATGTCGGACAGACCCAGCTTCAAGTCGGAGGACAGCATCGGCGTGTAGGCACCGAATCCGGTGAGAATAACGCCACCGGAGGCCAGTGACACCGGCACGATGGACGCCTGAGCGCCCGCGTTCGCCTGCTCGATGAGCGTCTCCATCGCACTCTGGTAGTCGACGACGATGCCCGTCAGCACGGGCGCACCGATGGCGGAGCGGACCTCGTTGGAGATCTGGATGTAGCTGAACGCGTCCGCGAAGGACTGCGTGTCGGCCTGCTGCGTCGCCGTCACGCCGGATTGACCGGACATCGGAGCAGTCTCCGCAGACTGCGCCTCATCGCGGGTCAGCCCCTTGAGGTCAGCCTTCGTCAGGCCCGACCACACGAGGCGAACCATCGGGTTGGCCGCCTCGGTGACGGCGCGCGCGGCACCCTCGTTCGCGTCACCGGCGAAGGGCACGATGATGTCGGCCCCCCGGGCGATGAAGTCGGCGGCCGCGCCGCGCACCTCGTCGGCGCTGCCCGCGTAGGTGCCGTCGCTCGTCGCGGGGTTCCAGCCGAGCACGCTGATCGACGTTCCGTTGGCGAGGTTGTAGGCGTCCACGCCCTGGGAGAATGCGGACATCTGCGAGCTCGTCACGTTGTCGCGCGCGCCACCGATGACCGCGAGCGTGCCCGTGGTCGTCATGCCCGCCGACGCGTAGCCGGCCAGGTAGGCGGCCTGCGAGGCGTCTACGTCGACGATGGACCCGTTCTTCAGGGAGGTTGCGGCTCCCTTGCTATCGACGAAGGAAGCGCCCACGAGGGCGAAGCGCACCTTCGGATTGGCGCGCGCGGCCTCAGAAATCGAGGGAGCCATGGTCGAATCCGCGCCCACGATCAGCGTGCAGCCGGAGGTCACCAGCGAGGCGGGTGCCTCCGCGCCACTAGCAGCCTCGAAGGCGACCGATGCGTCGTTCGCAGCGCCCGCGAGCGCGGCCGCGACGGGGTCCGCGGCGGCGTCGCCGTGGGCTCCGGAGATGGCGGCGCAGACCTTCGCGGAGGCCGCGGGTGTGGCGGCGGGCGTGGTCGAGCAAGCTCCAAGGGCCACAGTAACCGCGGTCGCGGTGGTTGCGAGGGCGGCGATGGTCCGCTTGTTCACGTGTGATGCCTTTCGTCGGGGCTTCTTGCTCCCAATCACGCTACCAGCCCCACGCCCCCACGCGGTGGGCGGGGCGGCGCACCTCACCCGAGAGCGAAGGCGGCGCGACGAGGCCGGCCCCTCATGGGAGCTGCGCCGACGGTTGCGGGGGCGGCGCGGAAACGACGCGTCAGAGCAGGTCCGAGCGCCCCTGTTCGGCGAGTTGGTCGACGACTGCCTTGACGGATTGAGCGTGGTCGCGGCGCGTGACGAGGATCGCGTCGGGGGTGAGCGCGAGCGCTACGTCGGGCACGCCGACGAGCGCCACGAGCGGCCCCTCGCTGTCGTCTCCCAACGAAGCGAAGACGGCCGCGCCGTCGGAGTCGACGCGCAGCGCCTCACCCAGGTTGCCCGCCTCCGCGACGATGCCGGTGAGGGCCTCGAAATCACCCAGGTCCGTCCAGCCCAGCTGCGCGTCGGCGGGAACGACGGCCACTCCCCCGTCGGCGGCGACGGGTTCAGCGATGGCATGGTCGATCGCGATCTTCGTCAGGTGCGGCCAATTCTCCGCCAGCGTCTCCTCGAACGCGGGGGTGCCCCACGCGCGCGCAATGGTCTCCAGGCGCGCGTGCATGTCGGGCAGCAGGCGGGCCAGATGGGAGGCGAGCACGCCCGCCGACACGATGAACATGCCCGCGTTCCACAGGTAGCCCGCCGCTACGTAGCGAGCAGCGGTCCCAGCATCCGGCTTCTCCACGAACTCGGCGACCCGGCGGGCGCCACGCTCAGCGTCGGCAGCCCCGGCCTCGTCACCATCGTGAAGCGCAGGACCGGGCGCGATGTACCCGTAGGCGGTCGAGGCCTCGGTGGGCGTCAGGCCGA
>JAHYYD010000191.1:1957-4383 GCA_019425105.1 Actinomycetota bacterium | reverse complement strand
CGCCCGAGCGCACCCGCAGCGTGGGGTGGGGGCGCAGGCCGCGCTGGCCGTTCCAGATGAGGTTGACGACGTGGGCGGCGACCTCGTCCTTCTTCATGCGGCGGTCGTCCAGCCACCACTGGCCGACCTGCGCGATGAGGCCGACGAGCATCTGTGCGTACAGGGGGGACCAGGTGGTGTCGAAGTCCGAGCGCTTGAACTGCTCGGCGATGATGTGTTCGACGCTGGTCGCCACGTCGCCCATGACCGAGGAGAACGAGCCCGCCGTGCGGTCCGAGGGGGCGTCGCGCACGAGCACGCGGAAGCCGTCCGTGTTGCGCTCGATGTAGTCGAGCAGGCCCAGGGTCGCGTTCTCCAGGATGAGGCGTGGGCGCTGCGAGGACTCCAGGGACGTCTGTAGGGAGGAGATGAGTGCCTGCACCTCGCGGTCGACGATGACGGCGTACAGTCCTTCCTTTCCTCCGAAGTGCTCGTAGACGACGGGCTTGGAGACCTTCGCGCGGGCTGCGATCTCCTCGACGCTGGTCGCGCCGAAGCCCTTTTCGGCAAACAGAGAGCGCCCCACGGCCACCAGCTGCTCGCGGCGCGCGAAGCCGCTCATTCGTGTCCTCTTCTCAGCCATGACCCCAGTATCACACGAGGCCTGGGCTGGGCCACGTGCAGACCACGCCGCGGGCGCGTGGCCGCGTTTGAAAGCGCGCATGGGGTGCAGGTATCATCACAGTGGACGCATTCCGCCTTGGTGTAACGGCAGCACAGAGGTTTTTGGTGCCTTTAGTCTAGGTTCGAATCCTAGGGGCGGAGCGACCGGTCCCGATGGGACCGCAGACCCCCCGAGGAGGAACATGTCTCGCCCCGCCGCCGTCATCGTCCTGGCCGCAGGTCAGGGAACGCGCATGAAATCCGCTCTCCCGAAGGTCGTTCACCCCCTGTCTGGCCTGTCCATGATCGGACATGCCCTGCGTGCCGCCCATGGCCTCGACCCTCAGTACCTGGTTGCCGTGGTACGCCACCAGCGCGACGTCGTCGCCGCCGAAATCGAGCGCGTCCTGCCCAGCGCCATCATCGCCGACCAGGACGAGATCCCCGGCACCGGCCGCGCCGTCCAGTGTGGCCTGGAAGCACTCGATCAGGCCGTCGAGCCCGTCTCCGGCACCATCGTCGTCACCTACGGCGACGTTCCCCTCCTCTCCACGGACACCCTGGCCGAGCTGGTCGCCACCCACGAGGCCGCCGGCCATGCTGTCACCGTCCTGACCTCGCGCGTCGAGGACCCCACCGGATACGGCCGCATCATCCGCGACGCCTCCGGTACCGTCACCGCCATTGTCGAGCAGCGTGACGCCACGCCTGAGCAGGCCGCGATCAACGAGATCAACGCGGGCATCTACGCCTTCGACGCCGATTTCCTGCGCGCCTCCCTGGCCTCGCTGGGCACCGACAACGATCAGGGCGAGGTCTACCTGACCGACGTCCTCGCGGCAGCCGCCCCCGCCGGACGCACCGCGGGTGCCCTCGAGCTAACCGACCACTGGCAGAGCGCGGGCGCCAACGACCGCGTTCAGCTGGCCGAGCTTGGTGCCGAGATGAACCGTCGCATCTGCGAGGCGCACATGCGCGCCGGCGTGACGATCGTCGACCCGGCCTCCACCTGGATCGACGTCGACGTGCGCGTCGGCGCGGACACCACCATCTACCCCGGCACCTGCCTGCGGGGGACAACCGTCGTTGGGGCCGACTGTGAAATCGGTCCTAGCGCCACGCTGATTGATGCGGAAATCGGGGACCGCAGTGTGGTTCCCACCGCGTGGATCGGCCAGGGCTGCGTCGCAGCCGATACGATGGTTGCGCCATATAGCACCATCGGCACATTGATCGCGGCGCCCCGCGCCTGATCCAACACAAGGAGAGACAACCGCATGAGCGGACTGGTGACCACCGGAGAGAAGAACCTCGTCCTCGTTTCTGGGCGAGCTCACATGGACCTGGCTCACGCCGTGGGCGAGGAAATCGGATGTGGGGTCTCGCCGGTGACGGCCTACGACTTCGCCTCCGGCGAGATTTACGTGCGCTTCAACGAGTCCGTTCGTGGCGCCGACGTGTTCGTCTTGCAGTCCATCGCGGGCGACATCAACAAGTGGCTGATGGAGCAGCTCATCATGATCGATGCTGCCAAGCGTGCCTCCGCCAAGCGCATCACTGTCGTCGCTCCCTTCTACCCTTACTCGCGTCAGGACAAGAAGCACCAGGGCCGCGAGCCTATCTCCGCTCGCCTCATGGCTGACCTGTACCGCGCTGCCGGTGCCGACCGCATCATGAGTGTCGACCTGCACGCTTCGCAGGAGCAGGGCTTCTTCGACGGCCCGGTCGACCACCTCTTCGCCATGCCGGTCCTCGTGGACTACGTGCGCGGCCGCGTCGACCTG
>JAHYYD010000191.1:0-1857 GCA_019425105.1 Actinomycetota bacterium | reverse complement strand
CCACCTCTTCGCCATGCCGGTCCTCGTGGACTACGTGCGCGGCCGCGTCGACCTGTCCAACACCGCTGTCGTCTCCCCGGATGCGGGCCGCATCCGCGTCGCCGAGAAGTGGTCGAAGAAGCTGGGTGGCACCCCCCTGGCTTTCGTCCACAAGACCCGCGATACCACGCGCCCGAACGTCGCCGTCGCGAACCGCGTCGTTGGCGACGTTGCTGGCAAGGAATGCGTCCTCGTGGACGACATGATCGACACCGCCGGCACGATCACCGAGGCCATCAAGGTCCTCATGGACGCCGGCGCGAAGAAGGTCATCGTCGTGGCCACGCACGGTATCCTCTCTGACCCGGCGGCCCGTCGCCTCTCCGAGTCCGGCGCCGCCGAGGTTGTCGTCACCGACACCCTGCCGATCCCCGCTGAGAAGCGTTTTGATCAGCTCACCGTCCTCTCGATCGCGCCGCTCCTGGCTCGCGCGATCCGCGAGGTCTTCGAAGACGGTTCGGTCACATCGCTCTTTAACTGAGCGGCTCCCGCTTCACATCCGCCCTCGTCGTGAGGTAACCTATTGGGGTTGCTCCGGCGAGGGCGGATCCGTATCCGCCGTTATCGACAGGGCCTGAATTGAAATGCCTCGCGTTTCCTTCACTCTGCCGACACCGACGCCGGACCTGAGAAACGAAGGAAAGACACATGAGCGACAACCCCGTCCTGCTTGCCGAAGAGCGTTCCGAGTTTGGTAAGGGTGCTGCCCGTCGCGCCCGCCGCGCTGGCAAGGTCCCCACGGTCCTCTACGGCCACGGCGCCGAGCCCCGTCACCTGGACGTTCCCGGCCACGACCTCTTCCTCATCGTCCGCGGCTCCAAGAACGCCCTCGTTGAGCTGAAGATCGACGGCAAGACCCAGCTGGCCCTCGTCAAGGACGTTCAGGTTCACCCCGTGCGCCGCGACATCCTGCACGCCGACTTCCTGGCCGTCAAGGCCGGCGAGAAGGTCGACGTCGAGGTCCCCGTCGTCGTTGTTGGCGAGCCCACCCCCGGCACCGTCCACTCGCTCGACGAGTTCACCATCCTGGTGAAGGCCCCCGCCACCTCCATCCCCGAGAACCTCGAGGTTTCCATCGAGGGTCTCGAGGCCGGCTCTGCCATCCACGTCTCCGACCTGCAGCTGCCCGCCGGCGTTGAGGTCGAGCTCGATCCCGAGACGGTCGTCGTGTCCGTCCAGGAAGCTGCTGCCGAAGAGGCTGAGGAAGCCGAGGGTGAGGCTGACGCCGCCGCTGAGGCTGCTACTGAGTGACACTCGCGTCACGCACGCTTTCCACGAGGGGGCGGGGCTGGTGCCTCGCCCCCTCGTCGTATCTGCGATACTGGGGGGCATGAGTGACCTCCACGTGATTATTCCCGCCGGCGGAGCCGGCACCCGCCTGTGGCCGCTGTCGCGACGCCGTCGTCCCAAGTTCCTCCTCGACCTGGCGGGCACGGGACGCACGCTCCTGCAGGGCACGGTGGACCGCTTGGAGGGGGTGGCCTCGTCGGTGAGTATCGTGACCGGCCAGGCGCACCGTGACGGCGTACTCGCCCAGCTGCCCGAGTTCGCTTCCTCGCACGATCGCACGCTCCTCATCGAGCCGTCGGGCCGCGATTCCATGGCCGCGATCGGCCTGGCCGCCTACGTCGTGCGCGAGCGCTTCGGGGACGACGCGATCATCGGTTCCTTCGCGGCCGATCATCTGATCGCCCGTCCCGAGCTGCTGCGTGACGCCGTCGAGACGGCGATTGGCGCCGCCCGCGACGGCTACGTCGTGACCATCGGCCTGACGCCCACCGAGGCCTCGACCGCCTACGGGTACATCGCGCCCGGTCC
>JAHYYD010000190.1 GCA_019425105.1 Actinomycetota bacterium | reverse complement strand
CCATCGGAGTCGATAACGGTCACGGACACCATGGTGGCGCTCATGAAACCTCCGATCTTCGGGAAACAACAGTGCCCAGTGTAATGCACCGAGGCTAACCGTCGGTTAAAACTTGGAAGAGCACTCAGCTACACTGGGGACAGTCGCATCGAACACGTACGCGCGCAGCGCGAGGAGACCTGATGGTTACACGCAAAAAACGGCGGATTGCCGCGGTTCCGGAGCAGCCTTCCGGCAGCTTGGCCCTGCAGATGCCGCCGGAGAAGGCTGAGCCCGCATCGATGGGCAACGTCCTCATGATGGTCGTCCCGATGCTCGGTTCGACGGGTGTCATGATTTTCATGGCGATGCAGAACAACGGTGGCGGGCGTTCCATGCTCATGGGCGGCGGCATGTTGGTCGCTATGCTGGGCATGGTCGGCTTCAACATGTACCGCCAGTTCTCCCAGTACCGTACGCGCGTAAAGACGCAGCGTCGCGAGTACCTGTCTTACCTCGCGGAGACGCGCGAGTCGATCCGCAAGGTCGCTAAGAAGCAGCGCGCCTACTACAACTGGGTCTACCCCGACCCCGACGCCCTGGTGACCCTGGCGGCGAACGGGTCTCGCCTGTGGTCGCGTGAGGGCAACACCTACAACGTGCTCACGTTCCGCTATGGCAGTGGTACGCAGCCCCTGGGCTTGACGTTCGAGCGTCCGCCGATCGATCCGATGACGGAGATGGACGTCGTGTGTCTGTCGGCGATGGAACGCTTCATCGCGGTGCACGATCACACGGACAACGTGGGTAAGTTCCTCTACCTGGGTGATTTCAGCCATATCGAGGTCGTCGGCGAGGGCGAGAGCGCCTACGACGAGATGCGCGCCATCATGATGCACTTGGCGTGTTTCATCGAGCCTTCCAAGCTCAAGATCGCTGTCCTGTGTTCGGCTGATCGTCTGGGCGACTGGGAATGGGTGAAGTGGATGCCACAGGCGCGCTCGGCCAACGTTCGCGACGCCATTGGCCCGGCTCGCATGATTTCCACGGACCCGCGTGAGTTGGTCGAGATGATCGGCCCCGATATCGCGATGCGCGGCGCGTACCGCCCGGGCGAGGAGATGCCTGAGTGGCCTCATCTCCTCCTCGTGTGCGACGGCGCCGAGTTCCCCACCTCCTCGCCTTTCGGATCGATGGCGGGTGTGCGCGGCGTGACGATCATGAGCCGCGCCCGCGAGTGGACGCCGATGAAGTCCCACACGGCCCTGCGCCTCGTCATCCACCCCAGCCCGAATCGCAAGGGCGCGGACGTCGTCGACGTGGTGACCATGGATTCTGTGCCCGAGTCAGCCTTCGCGGATCGGCTCAGCGCCGTGCAGGCCGAGGCCGTGGCGCGTCGCATGACCCCCTTCGCCACCCAGGAGAAACTGGAGGAGTCGGACACGCCGGTGGGCCGCTCGGACGAGTCGCGCCAGAAGGACCTCATGGAGCTGGTCGGCATCGGCGACATTCGCGACTTCGACCCGGAGAAGCAGTGGGTGCGACGCGAGGGGCGTGCGCGCTTGGCCGCGCCCTTTGCGGTGACGCCCGAGGGCCGGCCCGTCGTCCTGGACATTAAGGAATCCGCCCAGCAGGGTATGGGTCCGCACGGCCTGCTGATCGGTGCGACCGGTTCGGGTAAGTCCGAGGTGTTGCGTACCCTCGTTCTCGCGCTGGCTTTGACCCACTCCCCCGAGCAGCTGAACCTGGTGCTCGTCGACTTCAAGGGTGGCGCGACCTTCGCGGGCATGGCGGACCTGCCGCACGTGTCGGCCATGATCTCGAACCTGGAGTCCGAGCTCTCGCTGGTTGACCGTATGCAGGACGCCCTGCAGGGCGAGATGGTGCGCCGCCAGGAGATGCTGCGCCAGGCCGGCAACTACGCGAACGTGTCCGATTACGAGGCGGACCGCCTCGCCGGCAAGCACGAGTATCCGCCGCTGCCGGCCCTGTTCATCGTCCTGGACGAGTTCACGGAAATGCTCATGGCCAAGCCGGAGTTCGGCGAGGTCTTCATCATGATCGGTCGTCTGGGCCGATCCTTGTCGGTGCACCTGTTGCTGGCTTCGCAGAAGATGGACCTGGGTAAGGCGCGCGGCCTGGAGTCGCACCTGTCGTACCGCATTGCGCTCAAGACGTTCACGGAGAGCGACTCGCGCGAGGTCCTGGGTATCCCCGACGCCGCGAAGCTGCCTCCGCTGCCCGGTTCGGGCTTCCTGAAGGCGGGCGGCGACGGCCTCGTTCGTTTCCGCGCGTCCTACGTGGCCGCTCCCCCGCCGGCGCGCACCCTCGCGTCGATTGCCGAGGCCTCGACGGCCGGCGCCCCGAGCGCGCCGATCGAGATCCTGCCGTTCACGGTCGCTCCCGTCATCACGCGCGAAGCCCTGGGCGAGGAGGAAGAGGTCGATCAGAACCAGGAGATCGTCCTGGCCGGTGACGAGGTGTGGGCGGACATGTCCGAGATGGACATCGCGGTGGCCAAGATGAAGGGCAAGGGCTACCCGGCGCACCAGGTGTGGCTGCCTCCGCTGGAGATTCCCGACACGTTCGCGACTCTCATGCCGGACTTGGTGCCGGATCCGGAGCTGGGCTTCATTTCTCGCGCCTGGCGCGAGTCCGGGGTCCTGCGCGTGCCCCTGGGCACGGTCGACCTGCCGCTTGAGCAGCGCCGCGAGACCCTGGTCCTGGACCTGTCGGGCGCGGGCGGTAACTTCGCGCTCGTGGGCGGCCCGCAGACCGGTAAGTCGACGGCGCTGCGCACGATCGTTCAGGCCCTGTCACTGACCTACACGCCTCAGGAAGTCCAGTTCTACGTGATGGACTTCGGTGGCGGTACCTTCGCGGGCTTCGCGGGCGCGCCGCACGTGGCCGGCGTGGCGACGCGCGACACCGAGGAGGTGCGCACGCGTATGCTCGCCGAGATCGCGGCGATCATGGACGACCGTGAGCGCTACTTCCGCGCGCACGGCATCGACTCGATGGATACCTACCGTCGTGGGCGCCTGGCGGGCACCTACGACGACGGCTACGGCGACGTGTTCCTTGTCATCGACGGGTGGGGTGCGCTGCGCTCCGAGTTCGATGGCCTGGACCGCGAGGTCACGACGATGATGAGTCGAGGCCTGTCGCTGGGCGTTCACCTGGTCATATCGGCGGCCCGTTGGATGGATATCCGCGCCGAAGCGCAGGATATTTTCGGGTCGCGCCTGGAGCTGCACACGGCGAACCCGAAGGAATCGATCGTCAACCGCGAGGGTGCCGCCCGTATCCCGAAGGGGCGCCCGGGGCGCGGCATCGACATGGCGGGTCACGAGATGATGATCGGCCTGCCGCGCGCGGACGCGGAGCAGGACCCGTCAACCGTGTCGCAGGGCGTGGCGTACACGGTCAACAAGATTCGCGAGTGCCTGGTGGCGGGCGAGGGCCCGAAGCTGCGTCTGCTGCCCCAGCGGATCACGCTTCCGGAGATCCTCTCGCAGCTGCCGGATCAGCAGATCCTGCCGCGCGGCGGCGGCGACATGGTGCTGGGCGTGGAGGAGTCGCGCCTGGGGCCGCTCCTGTTCAACACTCGCGCGGAGTCGCACCTGTACCTGTTCGGCGACGGCAAGACGGGCAAGACCTCCTTCCTGCGGTCGATCATTTCCGAGGTCACACGCCTGTACTCGCCCAACGAGGCGAAGATCCTGGCGATCGACATGCGCCGTTCGCTCCTGGGTGCGATCCCGGACGAGTATTCGCTGCGCTACCTGACGAACCATGCCGAGGCGATGAAGCAGCTGCGTGATCTGGCGAAGTTCCTGCGCACGCGCCTGCCCGGTTCCGACGTGACCGCCGAGCAGATTCGCGAGCGCACGTGGTGGTCGGGTCCGGAAGTGTGGATCTTGGTCGACGACTACGACCTGGTGGCTACCTCGTCGGGTAACCCGCTGATGGAGCTCATCGACCTGCTGCCGCAGGCGGGAGACATCGGTCTGCATGTGATCATCACCCGTCGTATGGGCGGCGCGTCGCGCGCGGCCTACGAGAAGGTCCTGCAGATGATGAACGACCTGGCCGTCACCGGTATCCTCCTGTCCGGCAACCCCAGCGAGGGCGCGATCATCAACGGCGTGAAGCCGAAGCGCGCGATCGCCGGCCGCGCGCAGGTCGTTCACCGAGAGCTGGGCGTCGTCGCCGCGCAGCTGACGTGGACCCCGCCAGCAATTTGATCGTTTGTTGACACAGCGGCCCCTTCGTCGCATATGATTGACCAGTCTGAAAGTAGGAGAAAAACATGTCCTCTCTCGTGTCCCATCGCGCTCGCGCAGCCACGGCTTCCCTGCTGCTCGCTTCCGTCGCTCTGTCCGGTTGCAGCATCTTGGGTGGTGCGCGAAATTCCAGCGATATTTCGAAGT
>JAHYYD010000019.1:15147-17481 GCA_019425105.1 Actinomycetota bacterium | reverse complement strand
GTGATGATGCCGCGGTGGATGGCGGGCAGGATCTGATCCCACGAGGCCTCGCGCAGACGCTGCTTCGCCTCGCCCGAGCCCAGGAGACCCGCATCCACCAGACCCGAGATCAGGCCAGCCATGAGCGAGTCACCCGCGCCCACGGTGTCCACCAGCTCAACGTCCAGCGGGTCGACGACGAGCATGTCGCGCTCGGCGGCCGCCTTGATGTAGACGCCCCAGGGGCCGCGCGTGCACAGGATCAGCGACGGACCGGACTGCGACCACTCGCGGATAACGTCCTCAACGGGGCGGCCCGGGTACAGCCACTCCAGGTCCTCATCCGACGCCTTCACGACGTCCGAGAGGGCCACGATCGCCTCAATGTGCGGGCGGGCCTCGTCGGGAGTACCGAGCAGGGCGGGGCGGATGTTCGGGTCGTAGGAGACGGTACCGCGGATGGCCTGGCGCTTGACAGCCGCCAGGACCTTGTCGGCACCGGGCTCAAGGACAACTGCGTACGAGCCGGTGTGCACGTGCCCGACACTGTCGGGATCCTCCCCCGCGGGCACATCCCACGACAGATCGAATTCGTAGGTGGCACGGCCTCGCTCATCAAGGGTCGCATGAGCGACCGTCGTGAAGTCAGCCCCATCGGAGCCGGGAGTCAGGGTCACCCCCGCCGCTTCGGCGTGAGCGCGGACCTTGTTGCCGCGGGCATCGCGGCCGAACCATGTTGCCAGTTCGGATTCATGCCCTAGCCGGGTCAGTCCGGCTGCGACGTTGAGCATCGATCCCCCGACGACCTCGACGGGTTCACTGTTCGGGCGGGTGATCTCATCGATGAGAGCTTCCCCGATGTTCACGATTCTAGTCATTCGTCAACCCCAGTTTCTCTTCCATTTCTTCGAGCGGGATGCCCTTCGTTTCGGGCATCACCTTCAGGACCCAGAATAGCTGACCAACCATCGCGAGGAAGAACAGCCCGAATGCGAATCCACCGCCGAGCTTATCCGTGAGCACCGGGAACGCGTAGGTGGTAATGAAGGCGAAGACCCAGTGTGTGAGCGAACCGAGGGACTGGCCGCGCGCGCGTACACGGTTGGGGAAGATCTCCGAAATGAACACCCAGATAACGGACCCTTGACCGAACGCGTGAGAGGCGATGAAGGCAAGCAGGCCAATCAGGATCAGCCACACCGGGACAGCACTTCCTTCCTCGAATGCTCCTCCCTTGTAGGCGAACATGATGGCCGACAGGAAGCCCAACGACACGAGGTAGCCGATGGAACCAACAATCATGAGCTGGCGGCGACCAAGCTTATCGATGACGGTCAGGGCGGCCATCGTGGCAATCAAGTTCATGAGGCCGACAATGACGGATGCGACATAGGGGAATGCCGGTCCGAGCACCTGTTCACCACCGGCAAGCTTCATGACCTTGGGCGCGTAGTAGAGGATGGCGTTAATGCCCGAGAGCTGGTTGAACATCGCGATGCAGAAGGCCATGAGGATGACCTTGCGGTAGCGGCGCGTAAAGAAAGCGACCTTGCCGCCAGCGGCATCCTCGGCGATCTGTGTCTTAATCTCGCCAATCTGTTCGATGCTCTCCTCCTGCGTAGAGGTCAGGCGCTCAGAAATCTTGACGGCGCGTTCCTCGTGGCCGTGGGCAAGTAGCCAGCGAGGAGTCTCGGGCACGGTTGCAAGGAAAATCAGGAAGAAGACAGCGGGCACGGCCATGACGCCGAGCATCCAGCGCCACGCGGTGTCTTCGTGCGCAATTTCGCGGATGACCGCGTTGGAGGCGTAGGCCAGGAGGATACCGAAGACGATGTTGAACTGGACCAGGCCGACCAGGCGTCCGCGCACGCGGGCGGGGGCGATTTCGGCGGTGTAAATGGGAGCGACCACGGAGGACAGGCCGACGCCGACGCCGCCCAGGAAGCGGAACACCATGAAGAAGGTGATCGGGAAGGCGGACGAGGCCGAGACCGTGCCGTCAGCAGCTGTCACCAGGGTAGGCACAGGCGCCAGGGCAGTGGCCAGCGCACCCACGCCGAAGAGAATGCCGATCCAGAAGAGGATGGGTTTACGGCCAAAGCGGTCGGCGAGTTTACCGGCGACGATGGCACCGCAGATCGTGCCGATGGTTGCGATGGCAACGATCATGCCCTCCCCCATGGAGGAGAGCGCGTAGAGCTTGGTGAGCTTTTCTTCCGCGCCGGAAATGACCGCTGTGTCAAAGCCGAAGAGCAGGCCGCCGAGGGAGGCAACGATGGCGCTTCGAATGACCAGAGGCGGAATGGACTTGGTTGGTGCTGACGACTTCGTAGTCATGCTGGCTCCGCACTGTGG
>JAHYYD010000019.1:0-15047 GCA_019425105.1 Actinomycetota bacterium | reverse complement strand
CTGTCGCGCCACTGGGACAGGACGCCCAGCTGGTCGATGTACCCCTCGCGCCAGCCCAGAGCCGCCCAATCCTGCTCGTAACACGATGCCAGCAGGAAGCCGGCGACGCGGGGGCGATCCCCCGTGCGGTCGACGGCGACGAACGACCATTCGGGAGCGAAGGCCGTGCGCCCCTGCATCCACTGCTCCTGAGTGAGCGGGGGCCGACCCCACTCGGACTCGTTGAGGCGGTTCGCCGCACGCAGGGCAGGTTCCTCCCACTGGGGGCCCCAGGCCTCGATGCTCATGTACGAGCCCAGGCCAGGCAGCTGCGGCAGTCCCTCGAGCGAAGCGCGCAGTTCGTAGTAGGTGCGCGTCCAACGGAAACCATGGACTTTCAGCTGCACCTCGAGGTCATCCTGGCCGGTCTCGACGTGACAGGTGATCTGGGCGGGAGCATCACCCTCAACCTCGGCCAGCATCTGGCGGGCAGTACCCTCCTGCCAGTCGACGATCGCATTGCCGAGGCCGATGCGCCGAAAGTCGGGGTCCACTCCCCCGACGCACACGCACTCCACTCGCCCAGGGAAACGCAGGACCACCTGAGCAAAGGCGACGATGCGACCCGCCGCGATGCCCTTGCGGGCAATCCCGACGAGGCCTCGCCACTGCGAAGCACCCGAGAGCATTTCCTCGACCTCGTCCGGGCTGGTGCGATACGGCGGGTTATCGCGGGCCTCCATACGGGCGAAAAGGGCGGACAGGCCACCGTGGTGGGCAGGCGTCAGCTCCTCCCATTCGATCCCATGATGTTCGCCCGGGAAGGGGACGAACTCGGGGGCATTCGCTCGCTGCGCGAGAGGAATGCTCATGCTCGCCTCCTTCCGTCTCTACTGGTCGATCGTGTAATAAACCTCGGCGGCTTCATCAACGAAGCCAAGGTGTTCATAGATATTATGCGCGCCGTCGGGACTCGACATATCGACATCCAGGCCGATCCGGCTCACTCCCGAGGCCGACGCTGCCGCGACCGTGTGCCCCACGAGAGCCGTCGCCACGGAACGGCCACGGTGAGCTTCGGCGACGCCCAGCAGGTAGATGTATGCCTCGGGCCGACCTGTGGCCACCCAGCGCTGTGCGGGGCGCCCCGTCATCGCATAGCCGACCACGTCACCCTCGGAATCGACAGCGACAAAAGACCACCGCGGATCAAAGTGATTCATCGCGTCATCCCACCACAGGGCACGCAGCGGGGAACGGAACGACTGCTGGAAAGCCTCCATATGGATGGCACGAACCTGCTCCTGCGGAACCTGCGTCCACGGCAGGACGCGATAGCCGTGGCGCGGCTGCGGGGCAACCTCGCCGCCAGCAAGGTCACGGTACATGACCTGGTACGTGCGCTTGGCAAAGAAACCGGCCGCAATGTAGAGGCGGCGACGGTCGGTCATGTGCGCGTCGACGAGGTTCGAGATGGACACCGGGACCTCGGACTCGGCACCGAATGCCTCGACGAGCATCTGGCGAGCGCGCCCATCCTGCCAGTACAGCAGGGCTCTGCCCACGCCTCGGCCACGCCAGTGCGGGTGAATGTAAGCGCTCACGATGGCGGTTGCAGCCTCATGGATACCGCGCAGCACGCGCACGGATGCCACCGCGCAAATGTTTCGCTTCGCGTCGAGGCCGACGATGGTGTCGACCCAGTCGCGCCCGTTCTCGCCCTCCATCATGTCCGCGATATCGTCGACTGACGTGCGCCGGATGGCGTTGTCATCGTCTTCGATCAGGGAGATGAGTGCATACACGGCGGGCGCGTCACGGCCGATCATGGGCCGCCATCGCAACCCGAGGTGATTGCCCGGGTACGGGACGGACCCGGGCGGCGTGAGTCGCTGCGCAAGTCCTGTCATGGCCAACATCCTACCGGCTGATAGGGCCTTTAGTCACACTGGAACCAGACATATGGCCAAGAGTCCTGAACGTTTGTGCAACGAATCAGCGTTTTCCGCTCAAAATCACGCGTCAATGCGCGTGCGGTCCAGTCCCGCCGACTCCTCGACGATGAACTCCTTGCGCGGGCCCACCGTCGAGCCCATCAGCAGCTCAAACACGTCCTCCGCCTGGCGCAGGGCTTCCTCGTCGGCCAGCGTGATGCGACGCAGCGAGCGGTGGGCTCGGTCCATCGTGGTCTCCGCCAGCTGGTCAGCGTCCATCTCGCCCAGGCCCTTGTACCGCTGGATGGGTTCCTTCCACGTGCGGCCCGAGCGACGCAGGGCGGCGAGCTTACGGTGCAGCTCGTCCTCGGAGTAGGTGTAGATGTACTCGCGCTTCTTGCGTCCCTTGCCCGCGACCTCGATGCGATGCAGGGGCGGGACGGCAGCGTAGATGCGGCCGGCCTCGACCATGGGCCGCATGTAGCGGAAGAACAGGGTCAGCAGCAGGGTGCGGATGTGCGCGCCGTCCACATCGGCATCGGTCATGAGGATGACCTTGCCGTACCTCGCCTGAGACAGGTCGAAAGTGCGACCCGAGCCCGCGCCGATCACCTGGATGATGTTGGCGCACTCGGCGTTGGCCAGCATGTCCGCAGTCGAGGCCTTCTGCACATTGAGGATCTTGCCTCGAATCGGGAAGAGGGCCTGGTAGTGGGAGTTGCGCGCGGCCTTGGCCGTGCCCAGGGCGGAGTCGCCCTCGACGATGAAGAGCTCAGTCTCCTCGACGTCCTCGAGTCTGCAGTCCGCGAGCTTGGCGGGCAGCGAGGACGTTTCAAGCGCGTTCTTCTTGCGCGAGATCTCCTTGTGAATGCGCGCTGAGACGCGGGCCTTCATCTCGCCGACGACCTTCTCCATGAGGAGGGAGGTCTGCTGCTTGTCATCGCGCTTGGAGGAGGCGAACTTGGCTTTGAGCCAGTCGGAGACGACGCGGTTGACGACCGTGCGGATCTGGGGCGTGCCCAGTGTTTCCTTGGTCTGCCCCTCGAACTGAGGTTCGGGGAAGCGCACAGTGATGACGGCGGTCATGCCCGCCTGGACGTCGTCCTTCTCGGGGCGGCCATCCTTCGCGCCGACCTTGAGCTTGCGCGCGTTCTTGTCGATCGCGGCGCGCAGGGTCTTGAGGACAGCCTGCTCGAAGCCGGTGACGTGGGTGCCGCCCTTGGGGGTGGCGATGATGTTGACGAAGGACTGGACGGTCGTGTCGTAGCCGATGCCCCAGCGCAGCGCGATGTCGACCTCGCAGGTGCGCTCGACCTCGGTGGCGCGCAGGTGCCCCGTCTCGGAGTCCAGGGCCTGCACGGTCTCGTTGTAGGTGCCCTCACCCGTGATGTGCCACGTGTCGGTGACGGGACCGTCGGAGGCCAGCCAGTTCGCGAAGTCGACGACGCCGCCGTCGAAGCGGAAGCTCTCGTGGAGCTCCTCTTCGCCGCGCTCGTCGTAGCAGTTGATGGTCAGGCCGGGCACGAGGAACGCGGTCTGGCGGGCGCGCGCCAGCAGGTTTTCCCACGAGAAGCCCTCGGTGGACGGGAAGATCTGGAAGTCCGCCCAGAAGCGCACGCGCGTGCCTGTCTGGGTTTTCTTCACCTTGCCGACGGTCTTGAGGGTCGAGCCATCCACGAAGGGCGTGAAGGGCGAGTTGGGGGTGCGCTGCTTCGAGTCGTCGAATTCGCCGGGCTCGCCGCGGCGGAAGCACATCTCGTGGGTCTTGCCACCACGGTCGACCTGCACGTCGAGGCGGGCCGACAGTGCGTTGACGACGGAGGCGCCGACGCCGTGGAGGCCGCCCGAGGCCGCGTAGGAGCCTCCGCCGAACTTACCGCCGGCGTGGAGCTTGGTGTAGACGACCTCGACGCCCGTCAGGCCCTGTCCGGGCACGATGTCGACGGGGATGCCTCGGCCGTTGTCGGCGACGGAGGCGGAGTGGTCGGGGTGCAGGCGCACGTCGATCGTGTTGCAGTGGCCTTCCAGGGCCTCGTCGACCGCGTTGTCGATGATCTCCCAGAGGCAGTGCATGAGGCCCCGGTGGTCGGTGGAGCCGATGTACATGCCGGGGCGCTTGCGCACGGCCTCGAGCCCCTCGAGGACCGAGAGGTGCCGTGCGTTGTAGTCGGATGCGTCGGTAGGAGTCACGAGGTGCATCATAGGTGGAGCCATGCTCGTTTGGGGCCACCGGTGCGCGTGGCGCGGGTTCTGGGACGCTTTCCACGATTGACGAGGCCGGGGCCAGGTCGCGCTGGTGGGTGGCGTTTCGGGGCGTGTTGGCGGTTGCTTCGGGGGGGTGTGCGCTCCCCCGTTTCATCGTGTCGGCATGCGGGCTCTCGATTGCGCCCCGGGTGAACAGGGGTGCGCGGGGCGGGACGATGGTGTGTGATGGAAGCATGAACGCACAGACTCTTGAACGCCCCGTACTGGACGAGCCGCAGCTGACCGCGGCGAATCGTTGCGACGCCTGCGGCGCTCGCGCCTGGGTTCGTGCGACGATGCCGTCGGGTGGCCAGCTTTACTTCTGCGGCCACCACGCGAACGAGCACCTGCCCTCGCTGGTGGGCGCCGGCGCACAGATCCTGGACGAGCGTCATTTCATGAACGACTGATAGCGAGCTTCCCGCAGCGGCGGGACACACGGCGTGAAGGCGCGGGCGGGGACCAACGGGTCCCCGCCCGCGTTTCGCAGCACAGCCAACCCCTACCTACCGGACAATCACCGCAATCGCATTGCCCAACGAGTTTAGGGGGACTAAACTTGTGTCATGACGCGACCAATGCCATACCGCAAGCTGAAGCGAGAGCTCCTCAAGGCTGGCTTCGTCGCCCGCCAAGGAAAAGGGGATCACGAGGTCTGGTCGAAGGACGGTATCACAGTTGTTATTACACAGACCCGCGAAGTGTCGCCCGCATTAACACGACAAGCCCTTGAGGCTATCGAAAGGAGCAAACAGAAATGACGAGCATTATCGTCACCGCCCAGCGGTGGGAAAGCAAGCTCGGTGGTGGCTGGGAGCTCCTCAACGGCGACCACGCAATGACGCAGGTCCGACGCCTTTCCGACGCCCGACAGCAAGTGATCGATTACCTGGACACGATTGACCCAGATGTCGACCACAGGGACTGGGATATCACCATCATCCCAGCTATCCCACAGGCACAGTCCGTCAAAGAAGCAAAGGCTGCGACACAAGACGCCATTGATGCCCAGGCAGCCGCTGCTGCTCAATCCCGCGAGGTCGCTCGTTCACTGCGTGCTTCAGGCCTGTCCATTGACGATACTGCCTGGATCATGGGCGTTTCCCGGTCCAGAGTCTCTCAACTGGCACGCGCGTAACTGGCTCTTCATAGTCATATGCGACTAGCGATTCCTATACGATCCTCCACTCACCGGTACACTCCCCATCCTCAAAGCGCGCCGCGTCTGCCTCAAGATCAGCATCGGTGACGACGTAACCGCTCGCAAGATGATAGACACCGGTCTCACATGCCTCGTGGGCAGTCATGCTTTGTTCATCGAACGCGGCCGGAGCGCCTTTCTCGTCGTAGATATCGGCGTCCGTGTGCCACGATTCACTGACGTCATCACATCGGGTCCTCAGCTCGCCGAAAGCTGCCCAGTCAACGCCATTGTCGAAGCTGTCGCCTTGTTCCTGCTCACTTACGTTGCATCGTTCCACCATGCGTTAAGGCTATCAGCGACGCTTGACAGTACACTCCCCCAGTCTGCGAGGCGCTGGGAGACCACCGTCGTGACGCCGTCGCGCATCGTGACGCCGTAGAGGGCGTCCGCGATCTCCATCGTGCGCTTCTGATGCGTGATCACGATCAGCTGCGAGGTCTCCTGCAGCTCCTTGAAAATCGCCAGCAGGCGCGTCAGATTCATGTCGTCCAGGCCGGCCTCAACCTGGACTCCGATCCTCAGACTGGACCCGTATGGAACTCAAGAGATCACCCGGATGATCTGCAAGCAGGAGAAGTCCAAGAACGAGAGCGCCATCATCGTGACGCACGATCACTCGATCCTGCCCTAGGTGGACACGATCTACGAACTCACGCACGACACTCTAACGAGGCTCGAGGCCTAAGAGCGGTGGGCGCTCCACGCGCAGAGAAGCGGTGGCATCGCAAAGAATCGATGCCGCCGCAACACCTATCTAGTATGTGACAACCGACCAGCACAAACACCCGAAGAGCACAGCAATGCAACAATCAAATCGAACGCTCCACCGCTTCACTACTGCACCGCAAAGTCGTGCTGGATCGGACAAAACCCACGCGCGCGCTTGTATTTGAACCAAACCTACATATAGTTTTACAGTTACGCCGCATCTCTGAACCAAAAGTGCTACGGTGCAAAAAAGTTCACCGACGAACGGGGTAGCCATGAAGCTTGAGCAAATAACAATCGAAGGGTACAGAGCACACTCCAAGACAACATTTTCCCTTGAAGATGACCTGACGGTCGTCGTGGGGAGAAACAATACCGGAAAAACTTCACTCGTCGAGGTTATCGACAAGTTTATCGGACAAAACGCGAGAAACAGGCTGCACACAACAGACTTCGCAGCACAGCAGCGCAACACATTGTCTAAGGCTCTAAAAGACAAAAAGACCGAAGACGAAGCAGAAAAATACCTTCCATGCATAACACTTAACCTGTTAATCGGTTACGACATGTCCAAAGAAGAAGAAGCAGATACTGCGGTTATTGCACCATATTTCACAAGCCTAGACACCGAATGCAAAAACCTCGAAGTTGAGTGCAAATACGCACCGCAGGACGCAAAAATTCTATGGCGAAAACTCCTCGCAGCCAGTACAGACGAAACAAACATAGATCAAGACAAATTACTAGCACTCATCGAAAAAGCCGGAGAATATAAGGTCACATACCGGGCAAAATCCGTCTTGAAAGAACACCAAACTGGCCCTACGAATGCAGCCAACGAGCTCAAGCGGGAAGACGTTCAAAGAATAATAAATACCGAATTCATCTACGCGCAAATAAATCTGGATGACACATCGACAGATGGAGGACATTACCTCTCCACCGCTTTCGAAGACTTCTATAAAGAAGTTGCAACAGACGACAAACTCAGAGCGAACCTTGATAGCAATGTTGAACAAATGCAATACACGCTTACAGACGCATATAACACATTCTTTAAACGAGCAATTCAAGAAATACACTCCTTCACGAAGGATACGCACGGAGGAGCGCTAAGTCTGACAGTTGCCTCTGAATTGAAGACATCAAGACTAATAAACGCGACCACACGCGTCAAATTCAAAGATAACTCAACTCTCCAAACCTACCCTGAATCCCATAACGGACTGGGCTACTCACGACTCACCTACACTATTTTGCAAATCCTCGCATTCAAGGAGCGCAGAACCAATAAACAATACAGATCCCCAATCAACATGCTCCTCATTGAAGAACCGGAGGCACACCTCCATCCACAGATGCAAGAGGTATTCATTCGGCTCGTAACAAACCTATTGAATGACGACACGCAACTCCTTATTACAACACACTCGTCGCATATACTCAGCGAACGAAAACTAGAAAAATTGCGTTACTTAAAACGAGAAGCCGGTAAAATCGTATGTAAAAATATATCCGAGTGGGCTGCCAAACTCAAACACGACAACAGAAAAGCACATCGAATCATTTCGAACTATCTCCACTTGAGAGTGTCGGACCTATTCTTTGCAGATTGTGCCATTCTCATCGAAGGAGCTGCCGAGCGAATACTCTTACCAAAAGCAATTACAAGATCAACAAATACCCTATCTAGCACACATTATACTGTCATCGAAGTCGGCGGAACATACGCTCAGCATTTTATCCCACTGCTGAAATACATCGAAATACCAACAATCATTATCACCGACATAGATTCAGTTCAACTGACAACGAACGAAGAAACCAATAAAACATCCCAAAAGAAGGCTCCGCCGAAGCTTGATGACGACCTATTTTCTTCAAACCCGACACTAAACCACTACTTTAGCAATCCAGTACATGAGAACGAAAAACCTACGATCAAACGCCTCCTCCAATTAAAGTCATCCGATAAACAAGTTGAAGACTCGATTCGCATTTGTTATCAATCAATCGACGACGGCTACAAATGTAGCGACGGGACAGTGTTATTTCCCCGTTCACTGGAAGATGCAATAATTTATGCCAACGCACACCTATTTACAGATCTAGTATCACCAAAGCAAAAGCCAAGAAAAGCGCAATCCAGCAGAGATACCGAATCGGGCTACGTTCAAGAATCTGAAGACCGGCACCAATTCGAAGAACCTCACATTAACAAATTATTTGACAAGCAAATCAGCGCTGACGCTTTCGCAAAGAAAGCATACACAACAACCAACGCCCGAGCTTTCGAAAAGACCACTTTTGCGATCGACTGCGTACAGTTCGAAGACCTTTATATTCCCCATTACATTTCAGAAGGACTCCAGTGGCTCGAGCAAATGACCACTGATTCGACAGAAAGCGCAACTCGCACCTTCCATCAAGAAGATTAGTATTATGAACGATAACATTTTCAAAACAATCCAAGATGGTTCCAACTTCATTTTCGAAGCGGGCCCAGGTTCAGGAAAGACAACTACTCTTATTAGAACATTACATCAGATACTCATGGCACCTGATGGCATCATTGATCCTACGAGCCAGAAGATTGCATGTATCACATTCACCAACGTTGCTGCCAACGAAATTAGAGAACGCCTTGGGGCAAATTTCAATGCCGTTCATGTCTCAACTATTCACAGTTTCTTGTGGCAAGTTATTAGTAGTTTCCAAAACGAATTACGTCGAGCATTATGTATTTTCAATGACAGACTCGGTCCATCTAACAAAAGATACATTCCAAACCTAAATCTCGACTCGATCAATATCGAATACGTGGATCACTATGCAGACCTTTCAAAGGGCGAAATTTCCCACGATGACGTCCTCGAACTAGCGTTCCACATGATCGAAGAATACTCGACCCTACGCCATCTAATTAAGTGCCAGTATCCTGTTCTCCTTTTGGACGAATATCAAGATACACAAGACATTGTCATTGAGACACTTTCACTACTCATTGAGGCGGACTCGCAAACAGCCTTCGGCAAAATTGATTTCAGGGTCGGACTATTCGGTGATTCGATGCAGAGCATCTATGACTCCGGTGCCGGCTACGTTGACCCTCAAAGACTCGACGCAATCACGATCACTAAAGAAGATAACTATCGTTCTACCCCCAATATTGTTAGGCTTATTAATAAAGTGCGAGCTAAGAGCAACTTAGCGACACGTGTAGAACAACAAGTACAACGAACAGATCTACCTCAGCGGAGCATATGCTCACTGTTTTACACCACAAATGACATAACCCTTAGTCTTAGATCACTTGATGCTATTGCTAGCCATTTCGATTGGTCACTTGGAGAAGACACCAAAGTTCTTGAACTTACACATTCCGCAATTTCAAAAACTGCAAATTGGAATAACCTTCAAAAAGCCTACACTTATCGCGGAAGAGATGGCTTCGACAGGTTGCGCGTGGGTGACGACACCTACTCATCCACATTTTCATTCATAAGCCGATTATATAAGGCTTGGGCTTCACATAATGGTTATAGTACACTTCAGCTCCTTAGATCTGAATCACCTGGTTACATCCGCGACAGAAATGTTGTTACATCCACTCAGGATATGATACATTGGACCTCTATCCTCAACGAGTTTGTGCGACGCTGCAATTCCGACAATGTCGAAGAGAGCTCAATTTCGGCGATTTTGAGATTCGTTTTCGACGAGGATGTTCAATTATGTCGACGTATTGATCGAGTCGCTCGCTTCGAAAGTTATTACGATCTTGATGATTCAAAACTGATCGAGAATCGACAAAAGTTCCTCGCAGCACTCACAGAGACACATTTTTCTGAGCTGCTCCATTTCTACGATTATCTCGATCAAGCTACCCCGTTCTCAACTCAGCACGGCACAAAAGGCACTGAGTACGATAACGTCATTCTACTCATTGACGACTCCACATGGAAAAACAAATATAGTTTTTCAACAGTCTTCGGGGCTTCCGATAGGATAGCAGATCGTGTACAACGCACCCTCAACCTTTTCTATGTATCCATTTCACGAGCACGCAATAATCTTATCGTCGTTTATAAGAATCCCAAGCCGGATCGTATCGCTGGTGCCAAGGAGCTATTTGGAGAGGACAACGTTCAGCCACTTGAAGAGGCCTTGCCCGACATTGCTATTTATTAGGCGATTGTTGATGGTGGCTTCTGTATAACTGGCTCGTTTCCTTGTGGGCCCTGACAGAAGTTTCTTAGTCCGCGAGGCGCTGGGAGACCACCGTCGTGATGCCATCGCGCATCGTGACGCCGTAGAGGGCGTCCGCGATCTCCATCGTGCGCTTCTGATGCGTGATCACGATCAGCTGCGAGGTCTCCTGCAGCTCCTTGAAAATCGCCAGCAGGCGCGTCAGGTTCATGTCGTCCAGGGCGGCCTCGACCTCGTCCATCACGTAGAACGGGGACGGGCGCGCCTTGAAGATCGCGACCAGGAACGCGATCGCGGCCAGGGACCGCTCGCCACCCGACAGCAGCGACAGGCGCTTCACCTTCTTGCCCGCGGGCCGAGCCTCGATCTCGATGCCGGTCGTCAGCATGTCGTCCGGATCGGTAAGCACCAGGTCGCCCACCCCGCCCGGGAACAGCACGCCGAACACGTGCTCGAACTGCTCGCGCGTCTCGGCGAACGCCGACGCGAAGGCCTCCTGAACCAGGCGATCCACGTCCTGCACGATGCGCAGCAGGTCCGCCTTCGAAGCTTTGAGGTCCTGCACCTGATCCACCAGGAACTTGTGCCGCGAAGCCAGCGCCTCGTGCTCCTCGAGCGCCAGCGGATTCACGCGTCCCAGCTTCTCAAGGTCCTTCTGTGCCTTGGCGAGCGCCCGTTCCTGCTCGGCGCGCACGTACGCGCTCGGCTCGGCGGCCGCGGCCTTCTCGACCTGATCGGGGTCGAGCGGCAGCATCGGCACCAGCGTCTCCGGGCCAAACTCGGCGAGCAGCTGCTCGGGTTCGAGAGACAGCTCCTCAAGGGCTCGCCTCTGCAGGTCCTCGACGCGCAGACGGGTCTGCTCCGCCGCGATCTGCCCCTGGTGGGCCGAGGCCGTGGCCTCCGACAGCTCCGCGCTCAGTCGGTCCAGGGCGCGGCGGGCGTCCGAGACCTCCTGGGAGACCTGGGAGCGCCGTTCACTCAGGCGGTCGCGTTCGGCTGCGGCCCGGGACAGGGCACGCTCGGCTGCCTCGAGGGCCACGCGGGCGGCTGCCTCCACGTCCGAGGCCGTGGCCAGCTCCGTTCGTCGCGCGGCCTCGCGCCGGGCGTAGCGGGTGCGCTCCTTGCGCTCGGCGGCGGCGGCCTGGCGCAGGGAGCGGGCGCGTGAGGCGGCGCGCCGCGATTGTTCTTCGAGGGCACGCAGGCTCAGGCGCGCCTCGTTTTCGGCCTCGCGGGCCTCGCGCGCGGCGCAGGAGGCGGCGTCAGCGCGGGCCTGGGCGTCTTCAAGGGATTCGGGCGGGCCGACGGTGTCCGCCCCGTCGAGGCGCGCACGTGCGGCCACATCCTGCTCGCGGGCCCAGGTGACCTGTTCGTCTGCGCGGCGGGCCACGTCGTGGGCGCGCTCGGCCTCGGCTCGGGCGGCCTGCGCGGCCGACTGGGCGCGGGCCAGTTCCTGGGCTTCCTTGGCGCGCTGCGCGTCTTCCTCGCGCAGGGCCTTCAGGGCGTCGTTTGCCTCGCGAATACAGTGGTCCAGGTCGGCGTTTGCCTCGCTGAGCTGCTCGGAGACCTCGGCCATGCGGGCCTGGGCGGCCTCGGCCTGCGCGCAAGCCTCCTCGTAGTCGGCGCGCACGGAGAGCACGGAGGAGGCCTGGCGGCCACCCTCCACCGACCAAGAGCGCAGCACGTCGCCACCCGACGTGACGACGGCGCGCACACCGGGCATGTCCAGCACGTCAGCGGCGGTCTCAAGGGAGCACGAGACGACCCCGTCCAGCAGGGATGCCAGCGGCGCGGCGGCCCCCTCGCAGGCGACGACGTCGGACAGCCACGTCGCCCCCTCGGGCAGATCGGCGCGCGCAGCACCGATCCCGTCATCGGAATCGCCAGAAAGATCAGCAGAAGAACCCGACGCAACGACGAGCCGCAGCGAGCGACCGGCCGCGCGGGCCGCGTCCAGCTCGCCCAGGCCTCGGGCCAGGGAGTCGACGACCACGGCGTCGGCGAAGGGAGCGAGCGCGGCGGCGACGGCGTCCTCGAAACCGGGGGTGACTTGCAGGAGGGGCGCGACCTGGCCGAGCACTCCGGGTCGTCCCAGCAGCTCGGCGGTGCCGTCCTCGGGGGCGAGCAGCTGCTCGAGTGCGTCGCGGCGAGCTTCCCAGCGGGCGCGGTCGGCGCGGGCCTCGCGTTCGACGCCGAGCAGCTCGTCCACGCGGGCGCGCGCGGTGTCGCGGCGGGCGGATGCCTCGGCGTGTGCGCGGGCTGCTCCCCCGCCGGCTTCTTCCTCGGACGAGGAGCCCTCAGCGACAGAAGCATCCGCACCAACGGAGCCCACGAACGACGCGGGCACGGCCTTCTCGGCGGCCTCGGCGCGCTCCTGGGCCGCGCGGTAGGCGCCCCACGCGCGGTCGGCCTCGGCGATCGCGGCCTCCAGGCGAGAGGCCGCCGTGGAGGCGTCGCCCGTCAGGCGTGCAACCTTCTCGCGGTGGTCGGCGATGACGCGGTTGACCCGGGCCAGCTCGCGGGACGCGGAATCGTCGGCGTCCTCCGCGGCCTCTCGCGCACGAGTCGCGGACGTCAGCGCAGAGCGTGCATCCTCGACCTGGCCGACCAGCGCAGCATCCTCGGCACCGGCGACGCGGGCGCGCTCGTCGAGAACGTCGGGATCCTCGCCGCCCGGGGGCAGCTCGGGCGTCACACGCAGTGACACCTTCTGGGTCGCGGCCATGAGCGTGCCGCGCAGGCGCTCGGTGATCGTGGTGAGCGACTGCCAGTCGGAGGAAGCCTGCTCGAGCGCCGGCGAGGACGCGCGCTCAGCGTCCTCCAGACGCGCAAGCTCAGCGCGCGCGGCGCTTATCTGCTCCTCGAGCGACGCGCGGCGCGTCGCGGCCGACTCGTCCGACGCCTCAAGCACGGACAGCTTCGACAGGGCGGATGCCAGGTCGTCAGCGAGCAGGCGGGCCTTCGCGTCGCGCACGCGCGCCTGGATGAGGGACGCGCGACGAGCAACCCGCGCCTGGCGGGCCAGGGGCCCCAGCTGGCGGTGAATCTCGTTCGTCAGGTCCAGGACGCGCACGAGGTTCGCGTCCATGTCGGCCAGTTTCTTGAGCGCGCGCTCCTTACGCCGACGATGCTTGAGGACTCCCGCGGCCTCTTCGATGAAGCCGCGACGCTCCTCGGGCGTCGAGGACAGAATCGCGTCGAGCTGCCCCTGGCCCACGATGACGTGCATCTGACGGCCCATGCCCGTGTCAGACAGGAGCTCTTGGACATCCAGCAGCCTCGCCGGAGTCCCGTTAATGGAGTATTCGGAGCCGCCCCCGCGAAACAGGGTACGGCTGATCGTCACCTCGGAATACTCGATGTCGAGCAACCCGTCGGTGTTGTCAATCGTCAGGTCCACCTGGGCGCGCCCCAACGCCGCGCGCCCAGATGTCCCCGCGAAAATCACGTCCGCCATTTGCCCTCCGCGCAGCGCGCGGGCACCCTGCTCGCCCATGACCCAGGCGAGCGCGTCGACGACGTTCGATTTACCCGACCCGTTGGGGCCCACGACGCACGTAATGCCCGGTTGGAGGGCGAGCGTGGTCGCACTGGCGAAGGACTTAAAGCCCCGCAGCGTCAGGTTCTTGAGGTACACCCTTGCAGGTTAGCCGTGACTCAGTAAATCTCCGGGAACCACAGGGAGATTTCGCGCGTTGCGTTGTCCACAGAGTCCGATCCGTGGATCAGGTTCTCCATGTGGGGGCTGTTCCACGCGCGACCCAGGTCGCCACGGATCGTGCCCGCGGGGGCCGTCGTCGGGTCGGTCGAGCCCATGAGGACGCGCATGCCCTCGACGACGCGCTGGCCTTCGACGATCATGGCGACGACCGGGCCCGAGTTCATGAACTCCAGGAGGCCCTCGAAGAAGGGCTTGTCCTTGTGGTCGGCGTAGTGCTCGGCAAGCAGTTCGCGGGAGGCGACCATGAGCTTGAGGCCCTTGATCGTGTAGCCCTTGGCCTCGATGCGGCGCAGGATCTCACCGGTCAGACCGCGGGCGTAGCCGTCGGGCTTGACGACGATGAGGGTGTGCTCGAGGGTGGGGTCGAGAAGGTGCTGGGGCTCCAGCAGAACACTCTTAGCGCTCACGTTGTCTCCTTTGATTCTGGCGTTTGCGGTGTTGCGCTTTCAAGCATATCGGTCAGCGCTGCCACCGCGGCTGTGGCATCGGCCCCATTGGCTTCGATGTGGACGCTCTGACCTTGGGTGATGCCGAGCGCCATGAGCTCGAGGACCGAACCGCCGTCCGCCCCGTTCACGGTAACTTCGGCGTCGAAGGTGCCCGCCAGGCGCACGAAGGCGGCGGCCGGGCGTGCGTGCAGGCCGACGGGATCCGCGACGACCGCATCCCCTTGCGCCCACGTCGACGAGGCCGGGGCCCCTCCCGCTCCCCCGCTGTGCTTCGCGGGAGCGGGGCTGGGTGCCTCCTGGGCGGGTACGTCGTCCACGCGGGGGGCCAGGGCAGCTGCGACATCGGCGACCTGGTCGAGGTCTTCGCCGAGCTGCGCGCGCACGGAGGACGCGACGGCTCCTTCGACGAGGCAGGTGTCGACGAAGCGGATGCGTTCGGGCTCATCACTCATGTCGATGACGGATTCGACGGTCATCGTGGCCGAGCCGAGGTCGGTGAGAACGATGACGCCGCTGCCGTCCCCGTCCACGGCCGCAAGGGCTGCCTCGAGGGCCGCTTCCACGCGGTCGTAGGAGGTGCCGATGCGGCCGTCGTCCGTGCC